>DVHC01000062.1 GCA_018712385.1 Candidatus Onthousia excrementipullorum
TGGAAGAAAAAATGAAAGAAATGCTAATTCTAAAAATAGATATCATATAAATCAAAGAAAAACATTTTAATAAAGTTTAAAAAATAATATTAAAAACTTGTTTTCATAGTGCCATAATTTAAAAGTAAAAAAAAAATTTTGATACAAATAAACAAAAAGAATGACATTTCCTTTAATTATGTCATCCTTAAGTTAATAACATTGCATTATTTTGTCTCTTCTTTAGTTTCTTCATCTACTAATTTAATGATTGCAAGTAATGCTCCATCTCCACGACGTTCAGCTAATTTTAATATTTGTGTATATCCACCATTTCTAGATGCATAACGTGGAGCTAGTTCATTAAATATTTTATTTACAACAGCTTTATCATTGTGAAGAAAAGCTAGGGCTCTACGACGACTACCAAGATCTCCCTTCTTACCATAAGTAATCATTTTATCAACAGCTTTTCTAACTTCTTTAGCTCTTGTTTCTGTAGTTGTTATTTGGCCATTCATAATTACTTGTTTAGTAAGAGTTGCTAACATACTTCTTCTGTGTTTATTATCAACGCCTAATTTTCTATATGCCATAAGTTTACCTCCTTAATCATCATCTCTTAGGTCAAGCCCTAATTCTTTGATTTTATCTAATACTTCTTTTAATGATTTCTTTCCTAAGTTACGGATTTTCATCATATCGTTTTCACTCTTGTTAACTAAGTCTTGTAGAGTATGAACACCTGCTCTTTTTAAGCAGTTATATGCTCTTACTGAGAAGTCTAAATCTTCAATAGATGTCTCTAATGCTTTAGTCTTAGGGTCTTCAGTTTTCTCTATCATCATACCACTTACATTAGAAATATCACTTAATTCTGTAACTAGTTTAAAGTGTTCAATTAAGATTTTAGCAGCTAGGGCGATAGACTCTTCTGGTTTAATAGAACCATTAGTCCATACTTCCATTACTAATTTGTCATAACTTTCATCTTGTCCAACTCTAGCACTTTCTACTTCATATGAAACTCGCTCAATTGGAGAATAGATAGCATCCATAGCAATAAAGCCATTTTTCTTATCATCTTCTTTTAGATTAGAATCTTCACTCTTAACATAACCACGACCATTAGTAACAATCATAGTCATATTTAAAGAACCACCTTTAGCAAGATTTGCAATTACATGGTCTTTATTGATTATTTCAATATCGCTATCTGCTTCAATATCTCCTGCTGTTACTACTCCTTCTCCAACTTTATTAAGAGTAATTATTTTAGTATCTTCTGTATGATTCTTAACAACTACTCCTTTTAGGTTAAGGATAATTGTAGTTACATCTTCGATAACTCCATCCATTGTTTGGAATTCATGTAGTACACCATCAATTTTAACAGCACTAATAGCACTACCTGGTAATGATGATAACATCACTCTTCTTAAAGCATTTCCTAAAGTTGTACCAAAACCTCTTTCTAGGGGTTCTAGTTCAAATTTTCCATAGAAATTATTTTCTACATAATCAGTAATTTTATAAACTGGTTTTTCAAATTCTATCAATTTATTAACCTCCCTTTTATTATCCACGAGGACGCTTTGGTGGACGGCATCCATTATGTGGAATTGGTGTAACATCTGTAATTCCTGTTACTTCAAGACCTGCTGTTTGAAGTGATCTAATTGCTGTTTCTCTTCCTGGTCCTAATCCTTTAACAAATACTTCTACTTTACGCATTCCCATATCATATGCAGCTTTTCCTGCTTGTTCTGCTGCCATACCTGCTGCGAATGGTGTTGATTTCTTACTTCCTTTAAATCCTAAAGCACCAGCTGATGCCCAACTTATTGTATTACCATCTTTATCAGTAATAGTAATAATTGTATTATTGAAAGTTGCACCAATATGTACTACACCTTCAGGTACATTCTTTTTAACTTTTCTTTTTCTTGTTTTATAAGCCATAATAACCTCCTAACTACTTTTTCTTGTTAGCTACTACTTTACCTCTACCCTTACGAGTACGAGCATTTCTATTTGTTCTTTGACCTCTTACAGGTAATCCTTTTTTATGACGTGTTCCTTGGTATGAATTTATTTCCATTTTAGTTTTGATATTCATACTAACTTCACGACGTAGGTCACCTTCTGTTGGATGTTTATTGATTTCATCTCTTAGAGCGATTAACTCATCTTGAGTTAAATCTCCTGCTTTCTTAGTTGGGTCAACTTTAGCATTTTTACAGATTTTCTTAGCTAAACTTCTACCAATACCATAGATATATGTAAGTGATATACATATATGCTTGTCATTTGGAATATCTACACCTTTAATACGTGCCATAACTTCTCCTCCTTATTAACCTTGTACTTGTTTGTGTTTTGGATTTTCACAAATTACTCTGATTTTACCTTTTCTTCTTACTATTTTGCATTTTGGGCAAATTTTCTTAACACTTGCTCTTACTTTCATTTTTATCCCTCCTATTATTTACGATAGGTAATACGCCCACGTGTTAAATCATAAGGTGATAGTTCTAACATAACGGTATCCCCCGGTAAGATGCGAATGTAGTTCATTCGTATTTTACCAGAAACGTGAGCTTCTACTATATGTCCGTTTTCTAGTTGTACTTTGAACTTACCACCTGGTATAATTTCTAGGACTTTACCTTCAACTTCAATAACATCATCTTTAGCCATTAAACATCATCTCCTGTTAATATAATAACTCCTTCATTAGTAATAGCAATTGTATGTTCAAAATGTGCTGATAATGAAGAGTCAACGGTTACAACGGTCCAGTCATTATCTTCTACATAGATATCTGGACTTCCTAAAGTTAACATTGGTTCAATGGCAATAACCATGCCATCTCTAATTTTAGGTCCTGTTCCTTTAGTACCATAGTTTGGAACATCAGGGGCTTCATGAACACTGGTTCCTACCCCATGTCCTACTAATTCTTTTACGACACCTAAGTTATGTTCTTTAGCATATTTTTCTATTGCATAACCGATATCGCCGATTCTATTACCAACTTTCGCTTGTTTAATACCTTCATATAAAGCTTTCTCTGTATGTTCTAATAGGTATTTAGCATCATCACTAACACTACCTACTGTATAAGTCCAAGCAGAATCGCCATGATAGCCTTTATAACAAGCGCCTATATCTATTGATATTATATCTCCATCTTGAAGTACTCTTTCTCCAGGAAAGCCATGAACAACTTCATCATTAATACTTATGCAAAGTGTAGAAGGAAAACCTTCGTATCCTTTAAATGAAGGAGTCGCTCCTTTACTTCTAATGAATTTTTCGGCAAGAGAATCTAACTCTTTTGTTTTGATACCAGCTTTAATATAGGGACGTAAATACTGATGTGTAAGATAGACAATATGTCCAGCTTCTTTTAATAATTCAATTTCTCTTTTACTTTTTAGAGTAATCATTATTTACATCCCCTTTTTTAAAACTGCATCTATTTTTTTAGAAACTTCCTCAACTGAGTTATTTCCATTGATTACATATAATATACCTTTTTTAGCATAATAGTCAAGTAGTGGTTTAGTTTTTTCTATATATAAATTATATCTATTTTTAAATGAAGTTATGTTATCATCATTTCTTTGATATAATTTACCTCCACACTTATCACATATTGACTCTTGTTTAGGTTTTTCATTATCAGAATTTAGATTATAAACACTTCCACAGTCTTCACATATTCTTCTTCCTGTTATTCTTTTTTCAAGTGTCTCTTCATCTATATTTAGTTCTATGACATAGCCTAACTCTTGATTAAGACTATTAAGTATCTCATCATATTTATAGGCTTGTTCGATATTTCTTGGAAAACCATCTAAGATATAACCATTCTTACAATCATCTTGTGATAAACGGTTCTTTAGAAGTTCATAAGTAACTTCATCTTTTACTAGACCTCCACTACTTAATACTTCAGAAATATATCTACCTAATTCAGTATCTCTTTTCGCTTCTTCTCTTAAGATGTCTCCTGTAGAGATATGAGGTAAGTTATATCTCTTTTCTAAAATAGCACTTTGTGTCCCCTTACCAGCAGCGGGTGGGGCGATAAAAATTATATTTTTCATCTTCTACTATAACCCTTCTTATAATTTCTAGAAAGAAGACTTCCTTCTATTTGTTTATAAGTTTCTAGAGCAACTCCTACAACAATTAGTAATCCTGTACCGCCAATACTAACACTTGTTGGTAAGCTTGTCACGTTTGAGAATATTATTGGTAAAGCTACGATAATTGCAAGGAATACTGAGCCTAGACAAGTTATTCTTGTTAACACTTTTGACAAGTAAGTTTTAGTTTCATTACCTGGTCTTATTCCAGGAATGTATCCTCCACTTTCTTGAAGATTTTTAGCAAAGTCTTCTGGTTTGAATATCATATAAGTATATACAAATCCAAATAGGAATATAAATATTACATAGATTATAAATCCTACAGGTGTTGTATATGTTAGATAGTTACTAACGAAAAGACTAAAGCTTTCATTATTTATTAAGCCCGCGATAATTCCGGGAATTGCCATTAGACTTGATGCAAATATCACAGGTACAACCCCAGCGGTATTTACTTTAATTGGTACATATGAAGAATTTCCTCCATATGCTGTTGATTTATTAGCATATTGAATTGGAACTTTTCTCTCTGCCATTTGAACAAAGATTACACCAACGATAATAGCAAAGTAGATTATAGCGAATAAAATGAACTTAACTACTCCTAATGTTATTTGTTGTGCTGTTCCATCAAAGACTACTAGTCCTTGGAAAGCATCAATAAACATCTGTGGTAGTGTAGCAATTATACCTGCCATAATGATTAAACTTAAACCATTACCGATACCTTTTCTTGTAATTTGGTCTCCTAACCATAGTAGAAAAGCTGTTCCTGCTGTTAGTACTACTGATATATATAAGTATTCACTAGCACTTGCAGTTCTACCTAAGAACATAAATGAGAAGGCATAACCTTGTATAAAGGCAAATAGTATTCCCATATATCTTGAATAGGTATTAATTTTTTGTCTACCTACATGTCCTTGTTTATTTAGCTCTTGGAAATAAGGAATTAGCTCTCCTAATAGTTGCATAACAATCGTTGCTGTGATATAAGGCATAACACCTAAAGCAAAGATTGAAAAGTTTTGCAAAGCTCCTCCACCCATAGTATTAACTAATTCTAGGAAACCTAGGTTACTAGTAATACTATCTGTTCCAGGAACTTGGATAGTTGTTCCAATTATAAATATTGCTAATGCTACTAAAGTAAAACCAATTCTTTTTAATAAATCTCTATTTGTAGGCTTAAATAATTGCTTCAATAGAGGCATCTTAGATCACCTCGGCTTTACTTCCTGATTCTTCTATTTTTCTTAAAGCACTACTTGAAAATCTATGAGCTTGGATAGTTATTTTCTTTTCAAGTGTACCATTTCCTAATACTTTAATTCCATTAAGTTGTTTTTTAACAATTCCTCTTTCTTTAAGTAATGCTGGTGTAACAACATCGCCATCATTAAAGACATTTAAATCTCCGACATTGATAACTGCATATACTGTTTTAAAATCATGATTACTAAATCCTCTTTTTGGAAGGCGTCTATATAGTGGTAATTGTCCACCTTCGAATACTGGTGAAACTCCGCCACCACTACGAGCGTTTTGTCCTTTTTGTCCACGTCCAGATGTTTTACCAAGTCCTGAACCTCTTCCACGTCCTACTATCTTTTTACGGAAAGTAGCACCTTCATTTTTCTTTAATTCATGTAACTTCATTATCCTAAAATCTCCTCTACACTTTTACCACGAAGTTTTGCAACTTCTTCAGCAGTTTTAATACTCTTTAGACCATTTATAGCAGCATTTGCCATATTTAGTTTAGTTCTAGCTCCAAGAGATTTTGATACAACATCACGAACTCCAGCTAGTTCAAGGACAGCTCTAACACTACCTCCAGCAATGATACCAGTACCTTCTTTAGCTGGTTTTAACATTACTCTAGCAGCTCCTGCTACTCCTATTACTTCATGAGCAATAGTTCTTCCATTTATTAAATCTATAGTAATCATATTCTTATTAGCATCTTGAATTGCTTTCTTAATAGCATCTGGTACTTCAAAAGCTTTACCTGTACCGATACCAACATGTCCTTTACGATCTCCAACAACAACAACTGCTGAAAAACGACGTTGACGTCCACCTTTAGTAACTTTAACTACACTTTTAAGTTGAACGACTAGTTCTTCGAATTGTTTTTCTTTGGCATCGTTTTTTTGTCTTTGCATATTTACCCTCCTTAGAACTCTAGTCCATTTTCACGTGCAGCATCTGCTAATGCTTTAACACGTCCATGATAAAGATATCCACCTCTATCAAATACTACTTTTTTAATGCCAGCTTCACTACATTTTTTAGCGATACTAGCACCTACAGCAGTAGCTGCTTCAATGTTTGATTTATTCTTTAAATTTAAATCTTTATCTCTAGAAGAAGCAGATACTAAAGTAGTAGAACTCTCATCATCAATAACTTGTGCATAGATTGCAGTGTTTGATCTAAATACATTTAATCTTGGAACTGCACTTGTTCCACTTAAATGAGTTCTAATTCTAGCATGACGAACTTCTCTCATGCTATTTCTTGACTTTTTACTAATCATATATTTCTCTCCTTCCTACTAGCTTAAGCAGCTTTCTTTCCTTCTTTACGTCTAATATGTTCATCTTTATAGCGAATACCTTTACCTTTATATGGTTCAGGACGACGTACTTTTCTTATATTAGCAGCAAATTCACCAACTAAGGCTTTATCAATACCTTTAACAGTTATTTCTGTATTAGATTGTGCTTCTACAGTAAGCCCTTCAGGTATAGTCATTTCTACAGGATGAGAATAACCTGCATTAATAGTTAATTTTTTACCACTTACATTGAAACGATATCCAACACCTACTATTTCTAGTCCCTTCTCATATCCTTTAGTTACACCTGTAATCATATTTTGAAGAAGTGCATTCATTGTTCCATGCATTGCTTTTACTGCATCGCTTACTCTTGTTAATGTTATTTCATTATCTTTTTGTTCCATGCTAATTCCTTTTAGCATTTTTTGGCTCAAGCTTCCCTTTGGGCCAGTAACTGTTACGATTCCGTTTTCTTCTTTAACTGTTACTCCTGCGGGAACTTCAATTTTACGATTTCCAATACGGCTCATTCAAAACACCTCCTTTTACCATACATAAGCTAAGACTTCGCCACCAAGTTTTTGTTTTCTAGCTTCTTTATCTGTCATAATTCCCTTAGATGTAGAAATGATTGCAATTCCTAGTCCATTTAATACTCTTGGAACTTCATCATTTTTAGCATATACTCTAAGTCCTGGTTTAGAAATTCTCTTTAAGCCTGTTATTACTCTTTCTTTGTTTTCACCATATTTTAATGTTAGAACAATTGTACCTTGTACATCGTTTTTCTCTAACTTGTAATCTTTAATAAATCCTTCTTCTTTTAAAATTCTTGCTATTTCTAATTTTAATTTTGATGAAGGAACTTTTACTTCTTCATAACGCATAGCATTAGCATTACGAATACGAGTTAACATATCTGCAATTGTATCTGTAACTACAGCCATCTTTTTTCCTCCTTTTCTTTACCAGTCTTTACCAACTTGATTTTTTAACGCCTGGTATTTGTCCTTTATAAGCCAATTCACGGAAGCAAATACGGCAGATTCCAAATTTACTCATAACTGCATGTGGTCTGCCACAACGTGAACAACGAGTATATTCACGTACTTTGTATTTTGGCTTTCTACTTTGTTTTACAACCATACTTTTTCTTGCCATCTTTTTCCCTCCATTACTTTCTAAAAGGAAGTCCTAAACCTTTTAATAGGTCATATGCTTCTTCATTAGTTTTAGCAGTTGTTACGAATATAATATCCATACCACGTACTTTAACTATTTCATCATAGTTTATTTCACTGAAGATTAATTGTTCTTTTATACCTAGGGTATAATTACCACGACCATCGAAAGATTTTGGATTAATTCCTCTAAAATCACGAACTTGTGGAAGTGAGATAGATATTAGTTTATCAACAAAGTTATACATGTTATCACTTCTAAGTGTTACTTTACAACCAATCTTTTGTCCTTCTCTTATCTTGAAACCAGCGATAGATTTTTTAGCTTTTGTAACTACTGGCTTTTGTCCTGAGATTTTTTCAAGGTCTGATACTGCTGCATCTAATAATTTAGAGTTTGTAGTAGCATCTCCAACACCCATATTGATAACAACTTTTTCTAGTTTTGGTACTTCCATTATTGATTTATAACCATATTTACTCATAAGAGCTGGAACTACTTCTTTAGTATATTTTTCTTTTAATGTCATTTTGTTACCTCCTTCCACTAATCTAGTACTTCTTTAGATTTAGTACTTATTCTTACTTTTTTTCCATTTTTATCTGTTGTATGAGCAATTCTTGTACCTTTTTTAGTCTTAGGATCAATTATCATAACATTAGATGCGTCAATTGGTGCTTCTATTTCTAGAATTCCACCTGCGTTATTTCCTGTAGGTTTTTGATGTTTCTTAACGATATGTACTCCTTCTACAATAACTTTATTTTCGCTTCTAAGTGTTCTGATGATTTTTCCTTCTTTACCTTTATCAGCACCGCTTATAACAACGACTTTATCTCCAACTTTTAACTTCATAACTTTCCTCCTTATAGTACTTCTTTCGCAAGACTTACTATCTTCATATAGTCTTTATCACGAAGTTCACGTGCTACTGGACCAAAGACACGAGTTCCGACTGGACTTTTATCATCTCTAATGATTACGCATGCATTATCATCAAATTTGATATAACTACCATCTTCACGTCTTACTCCTCTTTTACTTCTAACGATTACAGCTTTTACAACTTTACCTTTAGGAAGTGGTGAATTTGGTATAGCATTTTTAACGGTTCCAACAACTACATCTCCGATATTTCCAGTTTTAACATGACTTCCTCCTAGCACTCTGATTACTAATAATTCACGTGCTCCTGAGTTGTCTGCAACTTTTAATCTACTTTCTTGTTGTAACATAGATTATCCTCCTTTACCTTAAGAGTTATAGAATAACTGCTTCTTTTACGATTTCTTTTAAGTAGAAATGTTTAGTCTTAGAAATAGGTTTAGTTTCAACTATTCTAACTACATCTCCTACTTTTGCTTTATTTGTTTCATCGTGTACACTGTATTTTTTAGATGATTTAACTCTTTTGTGATATTTTGGGTGCATTTTATGTGTTTCAACTAAAACTGTAATAGTTTTATTGTTTTTTGTACTAACAACTTTACCAACTAATTCATGTGTCATTTTCTTTTCCATAACTTACCTCCTAATCAACCTTTTCTTCTTTCTCACGTTCTTTTAAAACGGTTTTTAGTCTTGCTACTTGGTGTCTTAATTCTCTTAGTCTAGAAGGTTTTTCTAGGTTACCCATTGCGCCACTAAATCTTAAGTTGAATAGTTCTTCTTTAGATTCTTTTAGTTTAGCATTGATTTCTTCATTTGATAATTCTCTAATTTCTTTAACCTTCATTTTCGACACCTCTACTTTCTTTCTTTACAAATTTGCAAGTTATTGGTAATTTATGGCTTGCTAGTCTTAATGCTTCACGAGCAACTTCTTCAGAAACACCTGCTACTTCAAACATGATTTTTCCTTCTTTAACTACTGCTACCCATTCTTCAACATTACCTTTACCTTTACCTTGACGAGTACCGATAGGCTTTTTAGTTAGTGGCATATGTGGGAATATGTTTATCCATACCTTTCCACCACGTTTCATATAACGAGTCATGGCAACACGAGCTGCTTCAATTTGATTTGCTGTAATCCATGCTCCTTCTTTAGCTTGTAATCCATACTCACCAAAGTGTAATTCACGATTACCTCTTGATTTGCCTTCGTAAGGTAATCTGTGAACACGACGATATTTAGTTCTTGATGGTATTAACACTCTAATTACCTCCTTTAGCTTTTCTTTCTTTTCTTTCTTTTACTTCTTTAGTATCTTTACTTACTTTATTCTTTGATGGTAGGATTTCACCTTTGTAAATCCATACTTTTACACCAATTTTACCATATGTTGTATCTGCTTCACTTGTAGCATAATCAACATCTGCTCTTAATGTATGTAGTGGGATAGTTCCTTCTGTATATCCTTCGCTACGAGCCATATCAGCACCACCTAAACGTCCTGATACTTTTGTTTTGATACCTTTAGCTCCTGCTTTCATTGCATTTCTAATTGCACGTTTTTGAGCCATTCTAAATGATGCTCTATTTGTAATTTGACTTGCAATTGAATCTGCAACTAGTTGTGCATTTAGGTCAGCTTTTTTGATATCAACTATTGATATTTGAATATTTTCACCAACGACTTTTGATAGTTTATCCTTAAGTTTTGTAATTTCTTCTCCACCACGACCGATGATAACACCTGGACGTGATGTATGAATAGAAACTTCACATTTCTTTGGAGTTCTTTCTATTTCGACTTTGGCAATTCCTGCATTTTTAAGATTTTTTTCAAGGTATTCTCTAATTTTAATATCATTTACTAAGACGCTAGATACTTCACCTTTAGGAGCATACCATTTAGCTTCCCAATCTTTGTTGATGCCAAGTCTTAGTCCGTTTGGATTAACTTTTTGTCCCATTATAGTTCCTCCTTATTATTTTGTAGCTTCAGCCACTGTTATTACGATGTGACTTGTTCTTTTATCTTTATGTCCGATGCGGCCACGTGAGTCAAATAAAACTCTTTTCATTACGGGACCAGCATCTACACGTGCTTCCTTTACATATAAATTGTTAGCATCCATACCATTATTGTTAACGGCATTGGCAACTGCTGAATTTAAAACTTTCTTAGTAAGGATAGCAGCTTTTTTATTTGTATTTTCTAATATTGCTAGAGCATCACTTACTTTTTTGCCACGGATAGTATCGATTACTAAACGAGCTTTAATAGGTGATATTCTTTGCATTTTAGCGATTGCTTTTGCTTCCATTTTCTAACTCCTCCTAGTTTTATTATTTTTTGTCAGAGCCATGTCCACCATTTTTACGAGTTAAAGCAAATTCTCCTAATTTGTGTCCAACCATGTCTTCAGTAACATAAACGGGGATAAATTCTTTACCGTTATGAACTGCAAAGGTGTGGCCGATAAATTCAGGAAAGATAGTAGAACGGCGTGACCAAGTTTTAATTACTTCTTTTTTTCCAGTTTCATTTAATTTTTGAACCTTTTTTAATAGTCTTGGAAATACATAAGGTCCTTTTTTTAAACTTCTAGCCATATTTTATCCTCCTATTTACTATTACGACGACGTACAATAAATTTGTCTGTCTTTTTATTATTTCTTGTTTTATATCCAAGAGCAGGTTTACCCCATGGAGTAAGAGGTGCCTTACGTCCAACTGGAGCACGTCCTTCACCACCACCATGTGGATGGTCATTAGGGTTCATAACAGAACCACGAACTGTTGGGCGAATTCCCATATGACGTTTACGTCCTGCTTTACCAAGTTTAACTAGGCTGGCATCTTCGTTACCAACAACACCAACTGTAGCCATACAAGTACCAAGTACTTTTCTTTGTTCTCCACTTGATAATCTAATCATTACATATTTTCCTTCACGTCCAAGGATTTGAGCAGAACTACCAGCACTTCTTGCTAAAGCTGCTCCTTTACCTGGGCGAAGTTCAATGTTATGAATAACAGTACCTACTGGAATATTCATAATAGGAAGAGCATTTCCTACTTTGATATCTACGTTTTCACCACTTATTACTTTATCTCCTACTTTTAAGTTCTTAGGAGCGATGATATATCTTTTCTCACCATCCATATAGTTAATTAATGCAATATTTGCAGTTCTATTTGGATCGTATTCTATGCTTGCTACAACACCAGCGATATCTTTCTTATCTCTTTTAAAGTCGATAATACGATATTTTCTCTTAACTCCGCCACCTTGATGACGAACAGTTATTTTTCCTTGATTATTACGTCCAGAGTTTTTCTTAAGTGTTACGGTTAAGCTTTTCTCTGGAGTAGATTTAGTAATCTCTTCATTTGTTAGAGTACTCATTCCTCTACGTCCTGGTGTAGTAGGTTTATAATTTCTTATTGCCATATTTTAGTTCCTCCTTCTAACCAAGATCAATTTGTTCACCATCAGCTAGAGTTACAATAGCTTTTTTATATCTATTTGTAAGTCCAGTATAGCGACCAACTCTTCTTTTTTTAGGTTTAACATTTAATGTTCTTATTTCTTTTACATGTACTTTAAAGATTTTTTCAATAGCTTGTTTAATTTCAATTTTATTAGCTTTAGAAGAAACCTTAAATACATATTGATTTTTCTCTCCTAGAGCTCCACTTTTTTCTGTGATAACAGGAGCTTTAATTATTTCTAAGTATTTAGTATCCATTATTTAAGAGCCTCCTCTATCTTTTTAATAGCTTCACTTGTAAAGACTACTACATCAGAGTTAACTAAGTCTAAAACATTTAATTCATTAGCTGCTATTAAGGCAACATTTGGAATGTTTCTAGATGCTAATATTACATTTTCTGTAAAGTCATCTACTACAAATAGTACTTTTTTATCAGCTACTTTTAATGTATTTAATAAAGTCATCATTTCTTTTGTCTTTGGAGCCCTAAATGTTAACTCTTCCATAACGATTACTTCATTATCATTAAATTTATGACTTAAAGCACTCTTTAATGCTAATCTTCTTTCTTTACGGTTTTGTTTTTTACTGTAATCTCTTGGTACTGGAGTTCCGTAACGTCCTCCACCTACCCATTGTACAGCTCTTATTGAACCTTGACGTGCATGTCCAGTTCCTTTTTGTCTCCAAGGTTTACGTCCTCCACCGCTAACTTCTGAACGGTTTTTAGTAGAGTGTGTTCCTTGTCTTAATGATGCTCTTGCTAAAATAATTGCATCATATAATACTTTATCATTTGGGGTAATAGAAAATATTTCTTCATTTAATTTTAATTCATTTACTTTTTCACCTTTAAGATTTAAAAGATCTATCTTTTTCATACTTTTTTTCCTCCTTTCACTACGCTTTAATAAATTTAATTATAGGTAGTGATGATTATTCGTTTGTTGCTTCGCCAGACTCAGTAGTTGTAGCTTCTTCTACTACTTCTTCAGTATTAGTATTTTCTTCTACTTCTGTAGTAGTTTCTGCTTCTTTCATCTCTTCATAAGTGATTAAGTCTTTAGCAGTGTTTTTCTTACCTGGTTTCTTTACAGCTGTTTTAATTACAACTAGTCCTTCTTTTGGTCCAGGAACATTACCTTTAATTAAAATTACATTATTTTCTAAGTCTACTGCTACGATTTCAAGATTTTGAACAGTAGAGTTTACGTTACCCATTTGTCCTGGTAATTTCTTACCTTTTAATACGTGCATTGGTCTCATTGTTCCTAAAGAACCAACTCCACGATGATATTGTGAACCATGTCCCATAGGTCCACGGCTTTGATTGTGACGTTTGATTACACCTTGGAAACCTTTTCCTTTGCTTACTCCACTAACGTCTACAATTTCACCAGCTTCAAATATGCTAGCATCTAATACTTGTCCTAAAGTGTAATCAGCTACATTTACGCCTTTTATTTCTCTTAAGAAGCGCTTAGGTTCAGTATTAGCTTTAGTGGTATGACCCATTTTTGGTTTATTACTTAGTTTTTCTCTAACTGTCTTATAACCTAATTGAATTGCTTCGTAACCATCTGTTTCATTAGTTTTGATTTGAGTAACAACATTAGGTTCAACTTCTACAACAGTTACAGGAATAAGTTTACCATCAGTAGTGAATACTTGAGTCATTCCTTTTTTTGTACCTAAGATTCCTTTCATTTTTAACTCCTCCTATTTTAGATTGTTTTGATTTTGATATCGACACCACTTGGTAAATCAAGATGTGCTAATGCATCAATCGTTTCTTTACTTGGGCTTTTAATGTCAATTAATCTCTTGTGTGTTCTTCTTTCGAATTGTTCACGGCTATCTTTATCTTTGTGAACAGCTCTTAAAATTGTGAATTTTTCAATTTCTGTTGGTAGAGGTACAGGTCCAACTATATCTCCTCCAGTTCTTTTAATTGTTTCAACAATTTTAGTTACAGCATTGTCAAGTATCTTATGATCATATGCTTTTAACTTAATACGAATCTTTTGTGTTGACACTATTTACGTCCTCCCTTCGCCTATATCTAGTATAGACTTGCTCCGTGTGAATAACCCGATAACCAGTTAACAACTCTTCCTGGTGTATCGACAACCTCCCACATCTAAGCAGTCACACGTAATTAATAATAGCATAGAAAACGCAATAATACAAGCATTTTTTGAAAGTTTTTGCAAAAAAAATTGACAATCTTACTTGATAAAGCAGATAATGAGATAAAGAAACTGTGTAAAGGAGTCTAGATATGTTTACAGAAAAAGAAATAGATAATAAAAATCCGAATAATTTAGATGTGTTTTTTGGTTATGCGGCTTTTACTCCTCTTTATAAGAGTAATTTAATTAATAATGATTTATATGGCTTTTATGAAGATTTTACTATGGGTAGTATTAAAGATATAGATATTCCTATAAATATTGATAAAGATAAAACAGTTAGAATTTGGAGCAGTAAAAGTAATACTCAAGAGTATTTAAATTTTCTTTACTTTTGTTATAAACTTCCTAATGAGATATCTGTTATATTTGTAAATGAATATGATGAATATGTTTATAGTGCAGGTGCATTAAATTACAAAGAAGTTAAAGAATTATTAAAGTATGAACATAAAATTACTACGGAAGAAAAAGATAGATATAAAAATGAATGGATAAAACTAGCAAATGAAAATAGTAAGATAAGGCTTTTTAAAAATGATAAAATTATTAGTACTAACTATGATTATTTAGATGAGTATATTGATAAATATTATGATAAAAATAATATAAGGAAAACGGTTGCTGCTCTTATGGGTAATGATACTGAAAATAATTTTAAGTTCTGATATTTATAACTTTTTAATTGAAAGAATAAGAACATTTAAATAGTTTTCTATATATTTTTTCAGAAAAGTTTTCAATTCTCTGTTAATCTTGCCTTTTTTAGTAAAATAGTGTATAATATGATAAATTTTAAGAGGGGGAAGATTTATGTTAACAAGAGAAGAAGTAGAGAAAATGAGAAAGTCAGGAGAGATACCAACTGTTAATTTAAAAATATTTGATAATATTTATTCATTGCCATTTAGTCAATTTGTAATAGACCATGAAAATGATACAGAAGAGCTTTATACACATTATATAGATGATGTATTAGACCTAAAAGATGATAATCTTGGTTCATATCTTAATGCTATTAAATCTGTAGAAATAGTAGATAATCAATCTTTAGAAAAAGAAGATAGCTTTTTAATGAGTTTATATATGCAAACTGGGAAGACCAATGCAATTGATTTTCTAATTAATAACGGTGTAACTCTTAATAGAGATGCTTTTATTAATGCCCATAAACTAATTTTAAAAGGAACAAGTAGTCAGAAATTTTCTGATAAAGATCATAGAACAGACAATGAAGCATTTGTTGTTAGAGTAGAAAACGGTAATCCTAAGATTCGTTATTTTGCTTTACCTTATACTGATATTGAAGAGGCAATTAAGAAAATTATGGAATTTTATAATTCTGATATTTATGATGATAGAATATTTCTAAAATCACAAATAATTCATGGACTAGTAGCAGCATTACAATTATTTGATGATGGTAACACTAGATATGCGCGTATTTTACAAAATATTAAATTAGGTGAACTTACCAATAAAAAGTATAACTATAATCTTCAACTACCTGCTTTATATGGTACTAGAGCTTATTTTCCACATAGAAATAAATATCGTGAATTAGTTGGTAACTTAGCTATTAATCCTGGTTATGAAAGTTGGGATGCATGGTTTAATTTTAATTTGAATAGAACTGAAGATGCTATTTTCTTTATAGATAATAAATTATCATCTTATAAAAAAATGATTTATAAAAAGTAGAGGTTTGGCAAATGAATAAACTAATTGATTTACACATTCATAGTAATTTATCTGATGGAGAATTATCTCCTAAAGAAATAATTGATAGAGCTGTTAATAATGGGGTTAGTGTTATAGCAATTGCAGACCATGATACAACTCTTGGTTATAATGATGATTTATTTAATTATGCGAAAGAGAATAATGTTAAATTAATCACCGCTGTAGAAATATCTACTAAGTATAAGGGAATAGGTATTCATGTATTGGGATATAACTTTGATATTAACAATAAGCTATTGACAGATAAGTTATACTCTAATAGAAATGCTAGACATATTTATTTACATAATGTGGCAGTAAAGTTAAAAGAGCTTGGGTATATCATTGATGTAGATTACTTAGATAAGATTGATGCTGTTACTAAAGCTCATATCGCTTCTAATATCGTAGATAATAAAGATAATGGAAAGTTACTATTGAAAACTTTTGGTTATATTCCAGAAAGAGGAGAATTTATTGAAACCATTATGAATGAAGGATGTCCTTGCTATGTAAAGAAAGAGACTATAAGTCCTATGGAAGCTAGTAGTTTGATAAGAGAAGCAGGTGGTAAAGTAGTTCTTGCTCATCCTGTCGCTTATAAACATGAAGATGGCTTAACCGATGATGATATATTAAATCTAGTTAAAGAAATGAATCCTGATGGTATTGAAGCTAATTACATATATGTAGATAGAAATGGTAATAAAATTAATGAATGTATACATTGGAATGACTTTGCTAAACATCATAATTTTATAACGACGATGGGTTCTGATTTTCATAAAGTAGATAATGTTCATCCTGATATTGGTCTTATCAATGAAGATATTACATTAGATAATAAGGAAGTTAATACCATTATTGATAACCTTTTAAATTAAGTTTTTGCACAGCCTTTGTGGAAAAACTTTTTTATTTTCTTCTTTCAATATTATAATCTTCTTCCTTCTTACTTGCTCTTATAACACTACCTTTACCATATTTCTTAATAATACTATCCATTACTTCTTCAACTTTATCTTCTACTTTTACATCAGACTCTTCAAATAAAGACAATTGACTAATAGCTTTCTCTTTTAAATCACCTAATCTTACACCTATATTTCTAATAGGGTCTTCTTTCCAACTAGCTTCAAAGATGGTTTTAACGGCTTTATAGATTTCTTCTGTTACATTAGTAGGATTATCTAAAGTAATTTGATGAGAATAGTTTTTAAATAAATTATTTCTAAAAGTAACAGCGATAGTTCCTGTATATAGTTTTTGGTCTCTCAAAGTAAATGATACTTCTTCTGTTTCACTAAATAGTATTTTTAATAAGTCTTCTTTTCTAGTTACATCATAAGGCAATGTTCTTGAGATACTAATACATTTATTTTTAGCATTTCTAGGCTCTACTTTACTATAATCTATTCCTAAAGCTGCTTCTTTAAAGTAATCTCCCTGACTTTTAAAATGTCTTCTAAGTAGGTTGATGTTCGCTTCTGCTAAATCTTTAATAGTATAGATTCCTAAGTCATTTAACTTTTTAGCAGAACTTTTACCTAGCATAAATAAATCATTTACTTTTAAAGGCCACATTTTAGTCTTAACTTCATTTAAATAGAGAGTATGTACTTTATCTGGCTTTTCAAAGTCACTAGCCATTTTTGCACATAGTTTATTCTCTCCTATTCCAACATTGACAGTGAAACCAAACTTTTCTTTAATTTCATCTTTTATTTTGTGAGCTAGAGATACATAATCATTACCATAAAGAAGTGTTGTTCCAGTAAGGTCAAGAAAACACTCATCAATAGAATATTGTTCTATTATAGGAGAATATTGTGAAAGATAATTATATAACTTTTTAGACTCTTCTTTATAAAAGGCATAGTTAGGAGGAAATACTTGTAAGGTTTTACATTTACTTCTCGCACTATATAATGTCTCTGCTGTTACTATTCCATATTTCTTAGCGATAGGACTTTTAGCAAGGACAATACCACGTCTTGCCTTTTCATCTCCTCCTATTACTGAAGGAATCTTTCTAATATCCTGTTTATAGCCATGATTTAAAAGATAAACAGCAGTCCAAGATAGAAATGCATTATTAACATCGATATGAAAAATAATTCTTTGCATAGTCATTCCTCCTCTTTACTCTATTATATAATACGTTAGTTCTATTTTAAATAGAACAAAATAACCATTTCTGGTTACTTTGTTCTATTTAGTCTTTCTTGTACATTTTTTCTTTTCATCATTTTAACAAACCTTTTTGATTTTTCTTCTTCATTAAATTGGTTATTTCCTAAGTTCATAAATTTTCCATATAAGTTTCCCGTATGGTAAAAGTCAATATCAATGTTTTTAGGCTTACCAAAACACATATCTTTATATATAACACTATCTTTATCGAAATCTCTACTTCTTCTTTCTTCTACCTTTCCGCATTTCATGCACATACAATTCCAGTATATTCTACCTTCATAGTCATCTTTGAAAGCACCTCTAAAATACCAAACAGGATGTGTGCAAAGTTCTTGTCTAGCATGATAAACTTTCTTACTTACTATATCTGTTTCTTTTTCTAAATTTCTATATTCTTCATCTACTTCATAGAACTTTTTAACTTCAGGTATTTCTAATAATTCCAATCTCATAGCCTTAAGTTCATTTATTTTTTTGCTTTTTTCTTTTAATTCCTCTTCTATTACTTGTAATTCTTCATTAGTCATAATAAACCCTCCTACTTATAGGATAGCTTATTTAACAAACTAAATCAAGTTATTTCCTGTCATTTCGTCTGGTTTTTCTATATCCATATATTTTAGTATTGTAGGAGCGATATCTCCTAATTTACCTGTTTTTATTTCTTTTATATTATGGTCTGTAATAATAAATGGAACAGGACTAGTTGTGTGAGCAGTTATAACTTCTCCTTTATCATCTTCCATAATTTCAGAGTTACCATGGTCTGCTGTTATAAACATCGTAAAGTCTTTTTCTTTACTTGCTTTATATAGTCTTCCTATATTTTCATTAACTGCCTTTACCGCTTCTACCACTTTATCAAATTTACCAGTATGTCCTACCATATCACAGTTAGCAAAGTTTAGGATGATTAAATCGTATTTATCCATAACTTCTATTAGTTTATCTGTTACTTCATAAGCACTCATAGCAGGATACATATCATAAGTTGCAACATCTTTTCTTGGAACGATTATTTTATCGGTATTAGGAATATCTTTTTCTTCTCCTCCATCAAAGAAGTAAGTAACATGTGGATATTTACTAGCTTCTGCTATTCTTAATATTTTTAACCCTTTTGATGCAGCATATTCTCCTAATGTATTAGTTAAGTGCATTGGTGGAAAAGCAGGTGTAGCGATAACTGTATGTTCTGGTGTCATCATCGTAACTAGTTTTACATTTTTAAAGTCAACTCTTGGGAACTCTTTAAAGTCTTTATTAGTAAGAGCCGTGAATGTTTGAGTAATACGGTCTGGTCTAAAGTTAAGCATTACCATACCATCATTTTCTTTAAGGCTTCCATCATCTATTAATTTAGCAGGAACAATGAACTCATCAAAGATATTTTTCTTATAAGACTCTTCTATATAATCTTTATATGAATCTATTTTTGGCCCAACTCCTTCTACTAATAAATCATAATATTTCTTTGTAACATTCCACATTCTTTCTCTATCCATAGAATAATATCTTCCAGAAATATCTGCTAACTTACCAAAGCCTACTTCATTTAGTTTATTAGTCAATTCGTCTAGGAATTTAAGGGCAACATCTGGAAGTGTATCTCTACCATCTAGAAAAGCATGTACATAGACATTATGAAAGTTTTCTTTTTTACATAAGTCTAACATGGCAAAGAAGTGATTAATATGAGAATGAACTCCTCCATCACTTAATAAGCCGAATAAATGTAGACTTGAATTATTTTCTTTACAGTGATTAATGATATCTAATAAGACTTTATTTTTAAAGAAACTACCATCTTCTATAGCATGATTAATTTGCATAAGAGGTTGGTCTACAACACGTCCTGCTCCTATATTTAAATGTCCTACTTCACTATTACCCATTTGGCCAGCAGGAAGTCCTACTGCTTCACCACTAGCTTCCAAAGTAGTATGAGGATATTCCTTCCATAAATTTATAATATTTTCTGGGTTAGCAGCAATTATAGCATTACCTTTCTTTTCTTCTCTATATCCAAAACCATCTATTATTGTTAATAATACTTTTTTCATCTTTCATCCTCCTAATATAATTGTTCATTTAAACAGAATATTGCATATATAGGTAGATACCTAACATTTTTCTTTGTTGAAAAGTTACTTTCTGTAATACGATAGGCATCTGTTACAATATATTTTTTCATAAAGACTGATAGACTTTTTACTTTAGAACCCTGTTTAGTAGCAAGTTCTATAGGAATAATCTTACCCATTCTATTTTGAATAACAAAGTTTACTTCGGCTTTTCCTTCTGACTGATAATAGTATAGAGAATAACCTGACTCTACTAAAGTATGAGCGATATGATTTTCATATAGGGCTTGCTTAACATTTTCATCTACTCTTAATCTATCTTTAGTTAAGTTATATCTCATACTTAAAAGTCCATCATCTGGTAAATATAATTTAAAACTATCAAGTTCTCTACAACTAGATAAAGGAGACTTTGCTACTCTTATTTTATATGAACGATAGACTAATTGATTAGTTACTAAAAAGTTAATAGAGTTTTCAAATTCTTTAGCACGTCTACCATACCCTAAGACACCATACTGGAATTTTTTATTATCTTTTTCTAGTTGTTTAGGAATACTTTCCATTACTTCAATACCGCGTTCTATATCGATTAGGTTTTTACTATTAAGTAGTTCACTTTTATTAATATCAAAGACTCTTTCTTTAATACTATCTAGGTATCCATAGTGCTTATTGGTTGCAAAAGCTTCTACTACTTCAGGAAGCCCTCCTGTTATTAAATAGTCATAAAAATAATCTAGGGCTTTAGTATGAACACTACAACTTCTATGATTATCATAAGCATATCTTATCTTCTCTGCTACTTCTTTTTCGCCTATAGCCCATAGGAACTCTTCATAATCCATTTCAGTCATAATTTTATATTGGAATTCTTCTCCTCTAAACTTTAATAGAGAATCTCTACTAGATGTTATAGCGATAACATGATAATCATTTTTATCATAACCAAATAGTTTTATTCCTTTAATAATATCTTCATCTGTAACATTATCAAAGATTAATAAGGTATCATTTTTAACAATAGGAACTTCTGATATTATACTTAAAGCTTCTGCTAGTCTTGTAATAGACCTTTCTTTTTTAAACAAGTCTTTTAAAATAGTATTATGGTCAGTATTAAAGTAAGCGACATATTGATAGTTTTGTTTACCAAAGTCTAGGGCTGTATAAGTCTTTCCTACTTGTCTTGTTCCAATGATTAATAATGGTTTTCTTATTAAGTCTGTTTTCCATTTCAATAAGAATTTATTAATTTTTCGTTCCATTTAGTGTAGTCACCTCCCACATCTTCTAATATAAGTATATATTTATTCTTTTGTTTAGTCAATATTTAAAAAAAGAAAAAAAAGCTATAAAATTTTGGGTTAATTCTACAGCTTATAGCTTACTTCTTACATCTTTAAAACTAATTTTGCATATCAACATCTACTTGTTCTAAAAGACTTTTATACTTTTCTAATTTTTCATCTAACCTTTTTTGACACTTTTTAAATACTGTTACCAAGTCTTCACTATCGCCTGTTTTTTGGGCTTTATATAGAGCATTTCTATATTCATCATCATATTTATCATCTATAGCGATTAAGTCAATATTACATTCTAAGCATTGTTTTAGAATAATAAATCTACCTATTCTGCCATTGCCATCTTGGAAAGGATGAATTTTTTCAAATTTATAATGGAAATCTGCTATATCTTTTAAGGTAACTGTTTCTAGTTCGTTATAATCAGATAATAAATTAAACATTAAGTTATCAACTTCAACAGGCAATGCTAATTTTAAATCTACACCTCTTAATTTGTTTTCATATTTTTTCCACATACCAATATTGTGTATCTCATCATCAACTGTTCCTTTTTTTAGTAGTTTATGCCAATTAAATAACATAAACTTATCTAATTTTTCGCCACTATCATTAATTACTTGGTCAAAGACTTCTAAAGAGTTCTTTGTTTCAATTATATCGTCTAGGGAGTGGCTACCTTCAACTTTCTTTTCAGTTAAAAGTTTTTCTAATTCATCTTTAGAGAAAGTACTTCCTTCTAAATGATTAGAATGATATAAAAACTCTATTTTTAAATCTTCATATATTGAATTAGTAATTTTTGATAAATACTTCATTTTCTTACTATTAATTTTCATAACATCACCTACTTTTGTAATGATAACTTTTTAGTTAAACTTATTTCATTATTTGATTTTTCTTTGTTAAATTTTAATATCTCTTTTATATTTTCATCAGCAGTACCTACAAGCTTTACGACATTAGGCAATTCATAAAATGCAACTGTATTTTCTATACTAAATTCATCTTCTGTTATAGAGCATAAAAAAGTTTTCTTATTAAGAGCTATAGACATTCCTAGTTCAATATGAGCGCCTCTTCCTGCTGGCAATAGTATAACTACAACATCAGAATTCATTACACCTTCTTGTTCTAATTTAGCATATTCTCTTATTTCATCTATATTAATATCACTATTAATGTTCTTTACCCAATTGTAGGTTTGCTCCCAACCAGCTTCTTTTAACTTTTCTTGATAATATTCTACTAGTTTAGCATTTTTCATTCCAGACCCAACATAAAACTTCATTATATTTATTCCTTTCTGTTTAAATAACTTTTTGCTTTTATACTGTAATTATATCATTAATCAAACTAAATTACTATATTAAGGCAAAATAAAAAGACTACTACTGCTCGTCTTAATAGTTTTTACTGCCTAATTGCATCTTGATGAAATTCAAGACGAAGTTTATCTGCGACTGTGACAATAAATTCTGAATTAGTTGGTTTAGCTTTATCGATATCAACACTATGTCCAAAGATATCTTCCATTAACTGCCAATTACCTCTATTCCAACTTACTTCAATAGCATGTCTTATGGCACGTTCTACACGAGATACTGTTGTATCAAACTTCTCTGCAATATCGGGATATAGTTCTTTAGTAATTCCACCTATTACTTCAGGATGTTCATAAAGTACGGTAATACCTTCTC
Organism: Candidatus Onthousia excrementipullorum; assembly: GCA_018712385.1. Classification (GTDB taxonomy): domain Bacteria; phylum Bacillota_I; class Bacilli_A; order RF39; family UBA660; genus Onthousia; species Onthousia excrementipullorum. The sequence goes on from DVHC01000062.1 coordinate 23,476, forward strand.
TTATATATTGATAACCTTTAATATGTGAGGGAACACCTAATTCATGTAATATCTTTGTTATTGATACTTGTAAGCTATTGTATTTCATATCAATAGTTTTCTTATCATAATCATTCTTACTACTACACTCTAATATTCTCTTTTCTAGTTCAGTTAATTCAAAAGGTTTCAAGATAAAATAACTAATACCTAATTCACTAGCTTCTCTTATAACTTCTTGAGTATTAAATGAAGTCAAAACTATTACTTTCTTATCTAGTTTCTTTTCTTTCATATCTTTTAGAACACTCATACCATCTTTATTAGGCATTATAAGGTCTAGAACAATTACATCATAATCTTCTTGGTTATTTTCTATTAGGTTTAATCCTTCTACTCCATCATTTGCAGTTAAAGTAACTTCTATTTCTTTATTATCTTTAAAGTACTCCTTCACCATTTTAACTAGTTCAATATTATCATCAATCATTAATACGTTGGTCTTTTTCATTTTCTCTCCTTCCATATACTACCACGCATCTTAATTATATAACAGAAAGATAAATAGTTAAAGAGTAAAAAAAGAGAGAATTTGTCGAAAAGAAAAAAGTTTTAATCTTTAATAGATAAAACTTTGTGTTTAGGCAATTCCAGTTTAGGAAGTGAAGCTATCACTTCAAAGCCTACATCAAATACACCTTCTGGTTCTATTTTTTCAAAACTATAATTATCATTTTTTGCAAAAGCTTCTATATAGGAAAGTCTTAAAAACCATTTATCAGACTCATTCTTTCCTGTAAAATAATATATTGGATCATTTTCTATATTTATATGGTCAAAATAATTGTCACTATTAAGAATACTAAACGTATTGTTAAATGGTATTTTATTAAAAAGCTCAGTAGTTAATTCATCATTATCTTTTTCTACTATTTTACCACAGTCTTGAATAGTAAATAAGTCCATATTTAATGTTAGTCGCTCATTAGCTTTTTTAGTTAGGTATGAAATAACGTATTCAGTATAATATCTAGCACTACTTTCTCTTATAAACTTTTCTATTCTCGTTGTTTCTATTTCAAATTGCTTTTGGTATTCTTTAATTGCTTCTTCCCTTATCTTTATTAATTCTTCTAAATTAGGCATATATATCACTTCCTTAGCTTACTATTGTAACTTATCAAGAAACTCTTGTAAAGAAGGAAGTTTTAAAGATATTCCTCCTAATAGAAAGCCATCTATATTTTTAACTTGTTTTAATTCATCAATATTATTTTCATTGGCACTACCACCATATAAGACTTTCTTTTGATATGTTTCTTTTAACATGGTAGTTACTTTTTCAATATCATTATTAGTTGGAACAATGCCTGTACCTATGGCAAAAATAGGCTCATAGGCTATGATAAAGTCTTTAGATTTATCTATATCACTTAGTAGATAGTCCATATCTTTTTTTATTTTATCAACATATTCTCCACTTTCATGTTCTTCTAAAGTATCCCCTATACAGATAATTGGTATTAAGTCATTAGAAAAAGCTTGTTCTAATTTTTGTTTACTTATCTCAAGATTTTCATTAATCTTAGTAGTTCTTTCACTATGATTAATTAAAGTGTAAACTGCACCCAATGACTTAATGGCTTTTGCAGTAACTTCTCCTGTATAAGCCCCCATTGTTTTACTACTTACGTCTTGTGAAGCATAGGTTATGTTATTAGGTATTAATGGTAAGTAACAGATGCTAGGTATTAAAATCATCTCATGATTATAGGTATTTAAGTGTTTATAATCTTCTAAATACTTTAATATCTCATCTTTTGTAAAATTACTCTTGTGATTTAAGGCTACTATCATTTTTCTTTCCATCCTTCCATTTGTTTTTAAGTTTTTCCACAAGTCTTGTTGATAAAGATTGTTTTTTATTATGTTTAGTAATCGCTACTTTATAAACTTCTAAGACGCTATCTGCAAAAGATGATAAAGAATATTTCTTAACTGAACCTTCCGCTTTATCTGTTAAATTTTCTAGTTCTAATTTATTAGTAGATAACTCTTCTACTATTTCTAAGCACTCTTTTTCATCTTTAAAGATACGTCCATTAAAGTTATCTACAACTACACTTTTAAAGGCATCATCATCAATACAGATTACAGGAAGTGAAGCTGCTAGGGCTTCTATTACTGTTAAGCCTTGTGTTTCGGTAGTAGAAGCAGTTATAAAGGCATTGCTTACATGATAGTAGTTTGGCATATCAACCCATGCTACTTTACCTGTAAATTTTATTCTATCTTCAAGACCTCTTTCTTTAACTTCTTTTTTATATTTTTCTTCATCAGGACCATAACCTACGATTAGAAGTTTAACATTTTTGTTCTTAGTCTTTTCAATGATATCAAAAAGAAAGGGAACATTTTTCTCCTGGGCAAGTCTTCCTACAAAGAGCATAACAAAGTCTTTTCTCTTATAACCTAGTTCATGTTTTAGTTTTAATACCTTTAACTTATCACTATTTTCTTTATAAAATCTAGAGGCATCTAGTCCTGTAGGAACGATATATATATCTTTATCATAGTGATATTCATCTCTAAATAAGTGATATGTCTTTACGGTTGGAACAATAAAAGCATCTGCTGTATTATCACAATAAAACTTGCTTAAATATTCAACTGCTTTTTTACATCCCATATCAAAATATTTAATATTTCTTGAAACATACCAAGTATAGTCTTTATACATAGTATGATAGGTATGTACTAAAGGAATATTATATTGTTTTGCGAATAGTCTTGCAAATATTCCCATACTAAGTTCTGTATGAGAATGAATTATTTCTAAGTTCCATGATTTTATTTTATTTATTACTTTTAAAGGATAGATACTAGACATTCTATAATCATATATTCCTAAAGGGATACCAGGAATTTTAAGTATTTTCTCTTTTTCATCATAATCATAGGTCTTACTATCTTGTCCTACGGTAACTATATAAACAGTATGACCTTTTTGTTCAAGAGCTTTTTTTAAGGTTTCAACACTTGTTATTACTCCGTTAACAGATGGTACATAAGAATCTGTAAATAGACCTATTCTCATAAAGTTTCCTCCTTTAGTAATATTTTATTTTTCAGGAATATTTTTTAGTCCTGGTAGTTCTTTTCCTTCAAGATATTCTAGAGTTGCTCCTCCACCTGTTGAGATATGATATAGTTTATCTGTTACGTTACAAGCGGTAGCGGCAGCGACAATATCTCCTCCACCAAGAACGGTTTTAGCATTTATTTCTGTTAAGTAAGTTAGAACATAATCTGTGCCTTTAACATAATTTTTAAATTCATAAACTCCTAGTGGTCCATTCCACATAACTGTTTTGGCATTACTTAAATTATTCTTAAAGATATTAACAGTATTAGGACCAATATCTAAGCCCATTTCATTATCAGTTATTTCTGTTATATCTTTAACAGAACCTTTGGTATCCTCATATTTATCATTACAAACAACATCTACTGGTAATATTATTTTATCTTCATTTTCTTTTAATATTTTTTTACAGAAGTCAAGGGCTTCTTCATCTAATAGAGAGTTACCAATATTATAGCCTTCTGCTTTTAAGAAGGTAAAAGCCATGCCTCCACCAATTAGAATTTTATCACATTTAGGTAATAAGTTTTCAATAAGTCCTATCTTATCACTTACTTTAGCACCTCCTAATATTATCATAAATGGTCTATCAGGATTAAAAAGATAAGATAAAGCATTTAACTCTTTTTCAACAAGTAGTCCCACACAGCTAGGTAGATATGTACTTATACCAACATTTGAAGCATGAGCACGATGAAGAGTACCAAAAGCATCATTAATAAAGATATCTCCTAAACTTGCCCAATATTTTGCAAGTTCCATATCACAACCACTTTCTTTTTTACCATCTAAATCTTCATAACGTGTATTTTGCATTAGAATAATATCTCCATCATTCATATTAGAGACAGCTTGTTCTAACTCTTCTCCTCTTGTAGCATTTACAAAAGTTACTTTTTTATCTAGTAATTCACTAAGTCTAGTGGCAACAACACTAAGGTCATTTTTAGTCTTATCTTCTTCTGTTTTTACACGACCTAAATGAGACATTAAAATTATCTTTGCATTATGTTCTAAACAGTATTTAATAGTAGGTAAGCTTTTTACTATTCTTGTATCATCAGTAATCTTACCATCTTTTATTGGAACATTAAAATCACATCTAATTATTACTTTTTTATTATCAATATTTAAATCTTTAACAGTTTTTTTCATATACATAATCCTCCTAGTAATATTGTAGTATTTTTCTTATGTTTTTTCAATATTGTTGCTATAACATTTTTGTAATATAAAAAGACGGTTCCTATCAAAAGTCAAACCAGTCTTTTAATTAATTACTTAATAAAAACTCAAGTACACTTATAAATGGAGTTATTCTTTCACCGTTTATATATATTTTGTAATTATCTTTATCTATTTTTTTAGTAATTATTGCAAGATAAAAATGACTTTCGCCTTCTGCATTAACTTTTTTAAATTTTGAAGCTAGTAAATCTTCTATTGTTAATTCTTCTTAGTTTAGTCTTCCAAAATATAAAAGCATATTTTTTCCAAAATTCCATTTTATAAACGTTTTTCTTTTATAGTTGAATATAATGTTTTATTCTTTAAATCTGTTGCCTTTATATTGTTTTCTTTAGCAAAATCGTATAACCAATACATCCAGCCATAATCATTTTCTTCTACTGCTTTACCTATCGCTTGTTCAAAGTTTTCTATTAATACATCACGAGGTAAAGTTGATAGCATTTTCCAGATTTCTTCAGCACCTGGCCAATTCATATCTTGTAGCCATATAAAGAGCTTAGGTATTATATCGGCAATTTTAGGATATCCTCTTTTGGTTAAGATTAAGGCTTCATAGTACCAATTACCCTTATCACCAACTTGAACAAACTTCTCATTATCAAGACTTTCGTCTTCACTTAAAATATCTACGTATTTTTTCATTTCATCAACAGATAAAGTCTCATTAATAAATTTATTATAAGTTTCATTACTATTCATCTAAAATTACTCCCATTATTAAAACTAAAAAGAGCCTAAAGCTCTTATAGGTTAGCAACGTATTTCGCTACTCTTACATATTGGGCAGTATAACTCATTTCATTATCATACCATGCTACTACTTTAACTAGTTGTTCTCCATCTACTTCACTAATTGAAGTTAATAGACTATCAACTAAACTACCATAGTGCATACCTATTGTATCACTTGAAACAATAGGGTCAGTTGTATATCCTAAAGTTTCATTAGTATTATTTTTAAGGGTTTCATTTATTTCTTCTACAGTTGTATTTTTATTAAGCTTTAATACTAAGTCAACAACTGAACCTGTAGTTACAGGAACTCTCATAGCAGTACCTTCCATTCTTCCTTCAAGGTTAGGTAGTACTTTACCAATAGCTGAGGCTGCTCCAGTTGATGCTGGAACAATATTAGCAGCACTTGCTCTACCACGACGAGCATAGATTCCTTTTTTATGAGCAACGTCTAGTGTAGCTTGGTCATTTGTATAAGCATGTACTGTTGTCATATAGCCTTGTTTAATACCAAAGTTATCATCTAATACTTTTAGAACTGGGGCTAGACAGTTAGTAGTACAACTAGCAGCAGAGATAATCTTTTCAGTTCCATCTAATATGTCCTGGTTAACATTATAGACGATAGTTTTAACATCTCCTTTAGCAGGTGCAGAAATAATAACTTTTTTAGCACCGGCATTGATATGAGCCATCGCTTTCTCTTCACTTGTAAACTTACCAGTACATTCTAAAACGATATCAATATCTAAATCTTTCCATGGTAAGAGATTAGGGTCTGTTTCAGCATAGACTTTAATCTTCTTATCTCCTACTACGATATTATCTCCTTCAAAGGATATTTCATCAGCTCTATATCTTCTATGTGAAGTATCATATTTAAGTAAATAAGCAAGTTGTTCTGCATCTGTTAAATCATTAATAGCCACTACTTCCATTTCTGGATCATTATCTAATAATCTAAATGCTAATCTTCCTATTCTTCCAAACCCATTAATTGCAACTTTTTTCATTATTCTTCCTCCTCTTCATCTCTTGGTACAAACATACCATCTTCTTTCTCCACTGTTTTTACAGGAGAATCTTTTTCTATTCCATTATTATAGGCTAAAACCATAACAGCGATAAGGACAACGACAAATATTCCTATAAATATTAGCATTGTACTCATACCAAAACCTCTATTATTTAGTTTACCCATTTTATCACCTCTTATTAAATTATTTCTACAGCAGCGAATTTATTGATAATTTCTTGATATATTTGATACCAAGAGTATACTCTGATAACATTTTTACCTGTACATCCCTGGTTATATGGAGCATCAAATACCATAACAGGAATAATCTTAGAGATATCATCAACATTACTAGCTTTATCTTCTATCATTAAATCAAGTCCTATACTTAAACATTTTTCTCTTTTATTACTTGTATTAATTACTAGTTCATCATATTCAATATTATATTTATCAAGCCAAGCTTTAACATAGTAATCTATCATGCCACTATACTGATGAGTCAAGTACTGATTATCTCGTGCTGATAATATTATGATTTTATGTCCATCTTTTCGTAGTTTATGAATAACTTCACTGGCATAGGGTCTTACAGGAATAGCGATTAATAAATCAAAGATGTATTGTCGCCAGAACTCTATGTTCTCTTCACTTGTTAAGTGAAACTGTTCTTCCATATAATAACCTTTAGGATTAAAGCCTCTATTGATATTTTGTTCTAAACAAAACTTAGAGCCACAGGCAAAATGCCACTCTGCTACATCATTTAATACGCCATCTAAATCAACACCTATACGCATTTTAACCAATCCCTTCTTTTATTATTGTAACAAATGTAACAAAAAAAAGGAATAGTGTTTATAAAATTTGACACTATTCCATAAATTCATCTTCAAGTTTTTCTAAAGGTTCTTCATCAGCGAACTCATCTTCTAGGGTATATTCTACATCACGGTATTTTTTAAGACCAGTTCCAGCTGGTATTAATTTACCAATTAGAACGTTTTCTTTTAATCCTTCAAGATGGTCTACTTTACCATGAATTGCGGCATCTGTTAAGATTCTTGTTGTTTCTTGGAATGATGCTGCTGATAGGAATGAATCTGTTTCAAGTGAAGCTTTAGTAATACCAAGTAATACTGGACGACCTGTAGCAGGGCGTTTACCACTGATGATTACTTCTTTATTACCTTCAGTAAATTCTCTAAAGTTTACAAGAGAACCAGGTAAGAACTTAGTATCTCCACCTTCAACGATTCTAATCTTAGATATCATACGACGAGCGATAATTTCAATATGTTTATCGGCGATATCAACACCTTGAGAACGATAAGTATTTTGTACTTCTTTTAAGATGTATTCTTGAGTTGTAATTGGGTCTGTTACATCAAGTAATTCTTTAGGTGAGATAGCTCCTTCTGTTAATTTATCACCGCAAGATACTGTATCACCTTTTTCTACACAAAGTTTTGCACCATAGTTAGTTGTATGTTCTTTAGTTTCAACTTTGTTAGTAATACTAATCTTGTATTTACCATGGTCTTCAGCAATTTTAGTAACTTTACCATCAATTTCAGCGATAGTTGCTTTACCTTTAGGGTTACGTGCTTCGAATAACTCTTGAACACGTGGAAGACCTTGAGTAATATCTTCACCACCGGCAACTCCTCCTGTATGGAAGGTACGCATTGTTAACTGAGTACCAGGTTCACCGATTGATTGAGCAGCCATAACTCCAACTGCTTCACCAATTTCAACAATGTTTCCTGTAGCAAGGTTTTTACCATAACATTTACGACAAACACCTTTTTCAGTATTACATGTTAGAATTGACCTAATTTCAACTTCTTCTATTCCTGCTGATACTATCTTATCAGCGATAGATTCAGTAATATATTCATCTTTATCAACAATTACTTCTTTAGTTTCAGGATTAATTACTTTCTTACTAGCAAATCTTCCTACGATACGGTCATATAAGCTTTCAATAACAGCACCTGTTTTTTCATTAACAAAGTCACGTACAACTAGTCCTTGTTCTGTACCACAATCTTCTTCTTTAACGATGATATCTTGAGATACATCAACTAAACGACGTGTTAAGTAACCAGAGTCTGCTGTTTTTAAAGCTGTATCGGCACTACCTTTTCTGGCAGAGTGTGTTGATAAGAAGAATTCTGATACGGATAGTCCTTCTTTAAAGTTTGATGTTACTGGTATTTCAATTGGGTCTCCATTTGGTTTTTGCATTAGTCCACGCATACCTGCAACTTGAGTAAACTGAGAAATACTACCACGTGCTTTAGAGTGCATCATGATGAAGATTGGGTTATCTACTTGTTTTTCAGAGATTTCTTCAAGTTCAGCTTGAACTTTATCTTTAACTCCATACCAAGTTTCAATAACTTTCTCATGACGTTCTTCTTCAGTAATTAAACCACGAGTATATTGTTTATTGATTTTATTAACTAAAGCTTGTCCTTCATCAATATATTCTTGTTTATGTTCACTTGTTGCAACATCACTCATTGAGATTGTAATACCTGCAATTGTTGAGTAATAGAAACCTAAGTCTTTCATCTTATCAAGCATTTCTGATGTTTCTGTTGTTTTATAACGTTTAAATACTTGGTCTATTACTTTTTCTAGGGTTCCTTTAGCGAAAGGTTTAACTAGAGGCATTTTACTAATCTCTTCTTTAATATTAGCACCTTTAGGTAAGAAATACTTATTAGGAGTAATATTTTGAATATTATCATCTGTTGGTTCATTAATATATGGGAATGAATCTGGTAAGATTTCATTGAATTTAATTTTACCAACTGTTGTAATTAAGTATTTACCTTTTTGAGATGAAGTAAATAGTTTATATTTAAATGAATCTACAGGAACGGCAATTCTTGTATGAAGAGTTATCTCACGTCTTTCATAAGCCATTAGGGCTTCATTAGAGTCTTTAAATACTCTTCCTTCACCATCTTCTCCTGCTTTTTCCATAGTTATATAGTAATTACCTAAAACCATGTCTTGCGCTGGAGTAACGATTGGTTTACCATCAGATGGTTTCAAGATGTTTCCTGAACCTAACATTAGCATTCTGGCTTCGGCTTGGGCTTCTTCTGATAGTGGTACATGGACAGCCATTTGGTCACCATCGAAGTCAGCATTGAAAGCAGGACAAACTAATGGATGTAGTCTTATCGCTTTACCACCAACAAGAATTGGTTCAAATGCTTGGATACCTAATCTATGTAGTGTTGGGGCACGGTTTAATAGGACAGGATGTTCTTTAATTACATCTTCTACAATATCCCAAACTACTGGGTCTCTATTTTCAATAAGACGTTTAGCAGCTTTGATATTATGGGCAATATCTCGTTCTACTAGCCCATGAATAACATGAGGTTTAAATAATTCTAGAGCCATCTCTTTTGGAATACCACATTGGTACATCTTAAGTGATGGTCCAACAACGATAACTGAACGTCCTGAATAGTCAACACGTTTACCTAATAGGTTTTGACGGAAACGTCCTTGTTTACCTTTTAACATGCTTGAAAGTGATTTCAAAGCACGATTTCCGGCACCTGTTACACTTCTACCACGACGTCCATTATCGAATAGAGCATCAACTGCTTCTTGTAACATACGTTTTTCATTTTGAATAATGATACCAGGAGCACCTAAATCTATTAGTTTCTTTAAACGATTATTACGGTTAATAACACGACGATATAAATCATTTAAATCACTAGTTGCAAAACGTCCACCATCAAGTTGAATCATTGGACGAAGTTCAGGTGGTATTACAGGAATACAATCTAAAATCATCCATTCTGGTTTTTGATTTGAACGATAGAAAGCATCTAGGACATCAAGTCTTTTTAATAGTCTAGTTCTCTTTTGTCCTTGAGCAGTTTCTAGTTCTTTATTAATTACATCAATATCATGTTTTAAGTCTACTTTCTTAAGTAGTTCTTTAATCGCTTCAGCACCCATACCTACTTTGAAACCGTTACCATATTTTTCATAATAGGCACGATATTCTTTTTCAGATAGAGTTTGTTTATTTTCAAGTGGAGCATTTCCTTTATCAATTACAACATAACTAACAAAGTATAATACTTCTTCAAGGTCTCTTGGACTCATATCAAGAACAAGTCCCATTCTTGAAGGTACTCCTTTAAAGAACCAGATATGAGAGACAGGACTAGCAAGTTCAATATGTCCCATTCTCTCACGTCTTACTTTAGATTTTGTTACTTCAACACCACAACGGTCACATACGATATTTTTGTAACGAACTCTTTTATATTTTCCACAGGCACATTCATAATCTTTAGTTGGTCCAAAGATTTTCTCACAGAATAAGCCATCACGTTCTGGACGAAGAGTACGATAGTTAATTGTTTCTGGTTTTTTTACTTCACCATAACTCCATTCACGAATTTTTTCAGGAGAAGCGATACCAATTCTAATAGCATCAAATTTATTTACTTCTATCATTATTCCTCATCTCCTTTACTTAATTCGTCTTCTACATTTATTAATTCTTCATCAGGCTGTTCTTCATCTTCTAAAGAAGCATCATCTGTTTCTTCTGTTTCAGAATTTTCTTCTTTAGCCTCTTCTGTATTTATTTTAGTGATGTTTACTTCTTCATTTAAAGGTTCTTCTACCTCATCATCACTTTCTTCTATTTGTTTTAAGCCAAGGCTTTCTCCTTCTTCATTAATAATTGAGATATCAAGTCCTAAAGCTTGGAACTCTTTCATTAATACTCTAAATGATTCTGGAACTCCTGCTCTATTAACTTCTTCTCCTTTAACGATGGCTTCATAGACTTTGACACGTCCAACGACATCATCTGATTTAACAGTCATCATCTCTTGAAGTGTATAGGCAGCACCATAAGCATATAGAGCCCAAACTTCCATTTCTCCGAATCTTTGACCACCAAATTGAGCTTTACCTCCAAGTGGTTGTTGTGTTACTAAGGAGTAAGGTCCTGTACTTCTAGCATGTAGTTTATCATCTACCATGTGGTGTAGTTTAATCATGTACATTACACCAACAGAGATACGGTTGTCGAATGGTTCACCAGTACGTCCATCATATAGAACAGTTTTACCATCAGGGTCCATTCCAGCTTCGGCCATGATTTCTTCAATATCATCAATATGAGCACCATCGAAGACTGGTGTTGCGATATGTACACCTAACTTCTTAGCAGCCATACCCATATGTAATTCTAGGATTTGTCCTAAGTTCATACGAGATGGAACGCCTTGTGGGTTAAGCATAATATCTACGGGTCGTCCATCTGGTAAGTAAGGCATATCTTCTTGAGGTAAGATTAGGGAAATAACACCTTTGTTACCATGACGACCTGACATTTTATCTCCTACTTGAATTTTACGTTTTTGAATGATATAAACTCTTATTACTTTAGATACACCTGCTGGTAGTTCATCGTTATCTTTACGAGAGTAAATCTTAATATCATGAACAATACCATCTCCTCCATGTGGTACACGAAGGGAAGTATCTCTAACTTCACGAGTCTTTTCACCAAATATAGCATGTAATAGTTTCTCTTCACTAGATAACTCAGCCATTCCTTTAGGAGTTACTTTACCAACTAAGATATCTCCTTCTTTAACTTCAGTACCAATTGTAACGATACCATTTTCATCAAGGTTCTTCTTAGCTTCTTCACTAACATTTGGAATGTCACGAGTAATTTCTTCTGGTCCTAGTTTAGTTTCACGACATTGCATCTCATAATCTTCTAGGTGAAGTGATGTATATTTATCATCTTTAACTAGGTTTTCATTAAGGATTACGGCATCCTCATAGTTATATCCATTGAAAGTCATGAAAGCGACTACAACGTTTTTACCTAAAGCAAGTTCTCCTTGATCACAGCTATTACCATCAGCGATAATATCACCCATCTTAACTTTATCACCAACTCTAACAATTGGTCTTTGATGTGAACAGATACTAGAGTTTGCAAGTTCAAAGTTAGCAAGGTAATATGTATCTTTACCTTTGGCATTAGCGATAATGATTTTCTTAGCATCTACATAGTCAACGATACCATCAGCTTTAGCGATAACACATACTCCTGAGTCTTTAGCAGCGATATGTTCAACACCTGTTCCAATGAATGGAGCTTCTGTTTTTAATAATGGCATAGCTTGACGTTGCATGTTAGCACCCATCAAAGCACGAGTTGCATCATCATGCTCTAGGAATGGAATACAACTTGTTGTTACTGATACAACTTGTTGAGGTGATACATCGATGTAATCTACTTGTTCAGGTTTAGCAAGAATGTTTTCATCACGGAATCTTGCAGCGACTGTTTTATCAATAATAACATTGTCTTCATTAGTATTAACTGTTGATTGAGAGATGATATAGTCTTGTTCTTCATCTGCTGTTAAATAAACTACTTCATCTGTAATCTTACAGTTTTCTACTTTACGATATGGAGTCATAATAAATCCATATTCATCTATTTTAGCGTAACTTGCTAATGATGTTATAAGTCCAATGTTTTGTCCTTCTGGTGACTCGATAGGACAGATTCTACCATAGTGAGAAGCATTAACGTCACGTACTTCTACACCTGCTCTATCACGAGATAATCCACCTGGTCCTAAAGCTGACAAACGACGTTTATTAGTAAGTTCAGCGATAGGGTTAGTTTGGTCCATGAATTGTGATAATTGAGATGAACCAAAGAACTCTTTCATAGCAGCGGTAACTGGTCTAATATTGATTAATGTCTTAGGAGTTACTTCTTCCATTTCTTGAGTAGTCATTCTCTCACGAATAACTCTTTCCATACGAGAGATACCAATTCTAAATTGATTTTGTAATAATTCTCCTACTTGTCTAATACGACGGTTACCTAAATGGTCAATTTCATCATAATTACCTACACCATGTAGAAGGTTTAAGTAATATGATACGGCTGCATAAACATCTGATATTGTTAGACGTTTAGAATCAATAGTCCCGTCATTACCAATAACAATTAATTTTTTCTTTTTATCATTTGGGTCAAGAATTGTAATCTTTTGAATTTTGTTATATGTATCAAGTTCATCATTAATCTTTACTTCTTCTACACCATAACCATTTTTAAAGATTTCTCTTAACTCTTCTAAAACATCTTTAGTTACAACTGTTCCTTTAGGATATTTAGTTTCGCCATCAATTACTATATCTTCAGCAAGGGTTTGATTTAACAAACGGTCTACAATATTTAATTTACGATTAAATTTATAACGTCCTACTTTTGCTAAATCATATCTAAACTCATCAAAGAATCTTGTTATGATATGGTTTTTAGATGAATCTAGTGTTGCAGGTTCACCTGGTCTTAATTTTTCATAGATTTCAATTAAGGCTTCATCTAAGTTCTTAGTTGCATCTTTTGCAATAGTATTTTTAAGGAAGTCATCTTCACCAAATAGTTTTAAGATATCATCATCACTAGAAAGACCAAAAGCACGTAATAATGTTGTTAAGGTTACTTTTCTAGTTCTATCTATTCTTACATATAATACATCTCTAGCATCTGCTTCAAATTCTAGCCATGTACCACGTGTAGGAATAATTTGTGATGTGATTAACTCACGTCCATTTTTGTCTATTTCTCTATTATAGTATACACTTGGAGAACGAACTAATTGTGAAACAACAACACGTTCTGCTCCATTTATTATAAATGTACCACTATCAGTCATAATAGGCATATCACCTAAGAAGATTTCTTGTTCTTTTACTTCACCTGTCTCACGATTAAAAAGACGCACTTCTACCTTTAGTGGTGCTGCATAAGTGGTTTCTCTATCTTTACTAGCTTTAATTGAATATCTTGGTTCTTCAAAATGATAATCACCAAACTCTAAAGATAGTGTACCTGAAAAGTTTTCAACTGGGAATAAGTCTTCAAAAACTTCTTTTATTCCTGTTGTAATAAACCAATCATATGATTTTTTCTGGATTTCCAACAAATCCTTTAGCTCATAAGTATTTCTTATTCTTGAATAATTTCTTCTTTCACGTTTTTTTCCATATTTTACAATTTTATATGACACTAAAATTCACCCCATTACCATAGTTTTTTACATTTATTATTCCAAAAAATAATACATTGCCAATTTATATTATTAACACAAACTCATCAACAAGTCAACACATTTTTGCAACTATTATATAAAAACCTTTACTTTTATTAACAATACTTACATCATAGTATTTTTTTAAGTCGGAAATTGTCGACTTAGCACCTTGTTCTTTTCTTATTACTAAATACATTACACCATCAGGCTCCAAATGACTTCTAGCATTGAGCAAGATATCATAAACTATTTTTTTACCTGCTCTAATCGGTGGATTTGTAATAATAGTTTTATATTTTCTAGTGACGTTTTGATAACAGTCGCTAAGAAATGCATTTATATTAGTACATTTATTTTCTTTAATATTTCTTTTTGATAGATGTAATGCTCTTTTATTAACATCTATCATATCAACTTCTAAGTTAGTTTTTTTATTAACAATAATTCCTAGTACCCCATAACCACAACCAACATCAAGTACTGGTCCTTTTAATTCGTCATATGGCAAAGACTCTAAGAGCAATCTGCTACCATAGTCAAGACCATGTTTGGCAAAGACACCATTATCCGTATAAAAAATAAAGTTTTGATTAAAAATGGTTGTTGTAGTTTTCTTTAAATTACTAGGGAAATTCTGGTCATTTTCAAAATAATGACTCATTAACATCACCTCTAAACAAAGAAAGAGACAAGCCATTATACTAAAAGTATATAGTTTGTCTCCTTTCGTAGTGTTATAATACACTATTTTTCCTATTTCGTCAACACTTTTTTTCGAAGTTCTTCTCTAAAATTGCTATTTGACAGTTTTGAAGTTATATCAAGGTAGTCAGAACTTCTTAAATATTCTTTCTTTAACTCCTTATCATTAAAAGCATATTTAACAAATTTATCTTTAAATTTTGATAGTTCATTATTAACATCAGCATTATCTATAATTCCAAGTGAATAGTTTTCGGCGAGAAAGTTTAGATAAACATTAACTAAATAGTTAGATAAAATATTCATTAAGTTTATTGCTTCTTTGCTTTCATAGTCATAGTTATCTAGTTTATCCATCATTGTAATAAAACCAATAGCTTCTTGTTTTGATGAATGTTTAGATAAAAATTCAATGAGTCCAATAAGGTCATTAGAAGTATACATATTTCGCATCTTTTCTTTTCCTAACATTAACTCAACTTTACTTACAATATTAGCTTCTATCATATATAAAATCTCATCATCAAAATAGCGATTCGTTAATAAATCTGTATATCCTTCATCAAATGAATTAGCAATATCATAAAGTAGACCATATTGATTGAATCCAGAAAAAATGTGATTACTATCCATTTTATAAAGTGTAAATACATGAAACAATTCATGATATATATCTTTTTTCTTCTTTAATCTTATTTTATTTTTTCTAATTAAATAATCAGAATTTGAATGTTTCTTTATTTTTAATGTTTCTAACTTTTCATTTGGATATCTAAAATTAAAATCAATACTAGTCTTATTTATAAATCTTTTTATATATGGTTTATATTCTTCTCCTATGTTAAGTTCATCAATATCCGTTGTTATCTTTTGTTTATTTAAAATTGGCGGTGAAATGGTTATTTCTTTTAGTAGAAAGATACACTTTAATTTATTAATTTTTAAATTTTTAATTGCCATAGTTAACCCTCTTTTCTAAGCGGGTATTATATTAACACACTTGAAAAGAAAATAAAAGCTTTTAATAACATGTTACTCTTATAATAATAGTTATCATTGTAACTAGAAGGTATAATGTGGATATCATAAATACAAGATAACTTATAGCATGATGATTTAATAATTTCTTTTTAATAATAGTTCTTACAAACTTGAACATGGTAAAGACTATAAGTATTACTAGGGGTATTAATAATAAAGATAGATAAATTGTATGGCTATTGTTTGATAATGCTACTGGTAGGAAAAATGGGAATAAAATACTAACTCCTACAAAGATACTAAAGTATAAGTTTAGTATTATAGATAGTAAAGAGAAGTTCTTATAATATAGGAATAATGCTAGAGGTATAAATATTATTAACCAGATAGGATAGGCAGTTATAAGTTTGAAAAGGAAAGGATAATCTTCAATATAAGTAAAGTAATAGTAACTTAAAAAGTATGCTAGTAATATTATGATGATACTTATAATTAAAAGAGGTATTTCTTTATTAAAACTAAACTTCTTATTTCTTACATCATCTTTAAAACTTTCATATGAACTTTTCTTTAAATCGACTTCTTTTATATCTTTATATATTTCTTTATTTATCGCTCCACAGTTAGGGCAACTAAACAAATTATCTTGGTATTCACTTTTACAATTAGGACATTTCATATCTCTCACCTTTATTTTAGTATAGCAAGCTTTGCTAAAAAGAAAAAGAGGTTTGCTTCCTCTTCTACTCGTTATTACTTGTATTATTTATCATAGGTGCTAAATCATAAAGGGTTCCATCTTTAGTTTGAGCTAATACTGTGACACCACTACTTGTTCCAGATGTAACACTTGCTGTATAGAATTTAACAACATCTTTAACGTTTGATATAGTTTGATATGTGGCAAGTCCTTCTGCTCCATTAGTAGATAAGGTTTGATATACAGGAATATAGGCAATTGTTCCATCTTCCATTAGAAATAATATAATATCTCCTGTTCTATCTTGGCCAATACCACTAAATAAAACATCATTTACTTTGTTATTAAAAGTTATTGTCTGACTTTCTAAAACACCTTCTTCTACACCAGTTAGGTCCCAATTTAGTAGATATGTATTAGAAAGTGTAGCTCTATTATAACTTAAAGTAGCAACTTTACCTGTTTCATCAATGCTGATATTAATAGTTCCACTATAATTTGCTAAAGTATATGAACTTTCTCCACCATTCTTTATATTACTAGTGTCAAATTCTAAAGAACTAGCACTTGTATCTTCTTCTGTTTGGTCATTATTAGTGGCATTATCATTTTCAGTATCAACTTTTTCTTCTTTGCCATTAAATGTTAAATAGCCTAATTCATATGTTGCAAAGACTACACCACCACATATTATTATTCCTAATAGTATCCCTACAAAAACATGTAACCCAGTTTTACTCTTCTTATTTTCCATTTTTTCACCTTCCTTATGATAATTTTAACATAAAAAATTACATAAAAAAAGAAGTTGATGCTAACTACTTAACTTCAACAGTAGCACCAGCTTCTTCTAATTTAGCTTTGATTTCATTAGCTTCTTCAACAGAAATGTTTTCTTTAATTGGTGAACCAGCATTGTCAACTAAATCTTTAGATTCTTTTAATCCTAGTCCTGTAATTTCACGAACTACTTTGATAACTGCAACTTTAGCAGCTCCAGCATCAGTAATTGATACTGTAACTGTAGATGGTCCAGCATCTTCAGTAGTAGCAGCTCCTGGAGCAGCAACTGCAACAGCTGATGGATCTACACCAAACTCTTCTTTCATTGCGTCTACTAATTCTTTAATTTCTAAAAGATTCATTTCTTTTAATGAGCTAATAAATTCTTCTTTTGTTAATTTTGCCATTCTATTTTCCTCCTTATAATTAATTTTCTTCTTTTTCTTTTTGTTCACTGTATAAATTTAAGCAGATAGATAGGTCGCGAACAAGTCCTATCATACCACCTGCAAGCATAGTAAGTAAGCCATCTCTTGATGGAATCTTTGCATATTCAGCAAGTTTTGCTTCGTCTGCAACTTCACCATCAACATAACCAATCTTTAAAGTTAATGCTTCATGGTCTTTAGCAAAATCAGATAATACTTTGATTGGAGCTATTTGGTCTGTACTATAAGCAAATGCACTTGGTCCTTCTAAAGCAGAAGTTACATCGATATCTAAATCTTTAAAAGCTCTAGCCATTAAAGTATTTTTATATACTTTATAACTTGCTCCGGCATCTCTTAAGGCACGTCTTAGCTCTTTAATCTCAGCATCTGTTAGACCACGATAATCAAATAATACAAAAGTAGCATTATTATTAACATTATCTTTAATTTCATCAATAACTTCTTGCTTCTTTGCTAAGATTTTTTGATTAGCCATATTTTCCCTCCTATTTTTTAGTCAGTTTATAGCACCGTTTAATAATTTAAAAGTTCTTGAGACTACCCCCAAGAACTTTTATTTATAAAAATTAGTCCTCGGTAGGATTTACGTTTTTACCTACTGTCTTGGGTACTTGTTAACTGATTTCTTTCTTATTATATTCTATAATCTTCTATTTGTCAAAAGAATTAATTTGAATCTTAATTCCAGGACCCATAGTAGATGAAATAGATATATTTTTAATATAGTCTCCTTTTACTGTAGCAGGTTTAATTTTAATAATTTGATTTACTACAGCGTTAAGGTTTGCTAATAGGTCTTCTTCAGAAAATGATACTTTACCAATGATAGTATGGATATTACCAAAACTATCTGTACGGTATTCAACACGTCCTGCTTTAGCATCTGATACAGCTTTAGCAACATCTGTTGTTACTGTTCCTGTTTTAGGGTTAGGCATTAATCCTTTTGGTCCAAGGATACGTCCTAATTTACCAAGTAAAGGCATCATATCTGGAGTTGCAATCATAGTATCAAATTCAAACCAATTTTCATTAGCAATTTTATCTAAGTAATCTTGGTCTCCAACATAATCAGCACCAGCATCTTTAGCAGCTTTAGCATTATCACCTTTAGCAATAACTAAAACACGGTTTGTTTTACCTGTTCCTTTAGGTAGAACAATAGCACCACGTAATTGTTGGTCTGCTTTTTTAGTATCAAGATTTAAGTTCATTGCAACTTCTACTGAAGAATCAAACTTAGTAATACTAGTTTCTTTAACTAATTTTACGGCTTCTTCTTTAGTATATAGTTTATTCTTTTCTACTTTAGTAGCAGCTTCACTATATTTTCTACTTCTCTTTTTCATTATTTTTCCTCCTTATGTGGTTATTCGGGTAAGCAATTAGTGTTACATCCTCCCACATAGGTATAACCTATATGTTTAGTTTTTAATCTTCTTTCTTTTCTTCTACGGCAACACCCATGTTTTTAGCTGTTCCAATTACTGTCTTCTTAGCAGCTTCTAAATCATAGCAGTTTAAGTCTGGTAATTTGATTTCAGCTATTTCTGTAACTTGAGCGTCTGTAAGTGTTGCAACTGTTTCATTCTTTCCTTTAGTTGAGCCTTTACTAATCTTTGTAAATTTCTTTATCAAAGATGGTGTAGGTGGAGTCTTAATTACAAAATCAAAACTTCTATCATCATATATAGATATCTCAACTGGAATAATATCTCCAATCTTATCTTTAGTTGCATCGTTATATTTTGTACAAAATTCCTGTAAATTGATTCCAGCAGGTCCTAAAACTGTTCCAACTGGTGGAGCAGGTGTTGCTTTTCCTGCAGGAATTTCCAACTTGATTTTCTTTACAACTTCTTTCTTTGCCACGAAAAACACATCCTTTCTTACTCGTTTTCGCGAGTGGTTATAGTAGCTTTTCAATATCAAGAATGTTAAATCCTGATATTTTGCATTTAATGCACTTTTTGCTTCCCACTAATATTAATCTATATCAAATTAATATAGCCCCTAAATAATAGCATAATTTTTCTTGTTTGACAAGACTTTTATGCTTTTTCTATTTGTGTTAATTCAACTTCAACTTGAGTTTCTTGTCCAAACAAGTCAACATTAAGAACAATTTTCTCATTAGCACTATCAACTTCTTCGATAACTCCATACATTCCTGTAAATGGTCCACCAATGATTTTAACTTTAGTTCCTGGTTGTAATTCTTTATCAATATCAATTCTGCTAATACCCATGTTCTTTAAGATATGGTCTACTTCACTAGGTTGTAATGGAGTAGGTTTTGCACCTTTACCACTTGAACCGATAAAGCCTGTAACTCCTGGAGTATTACGGACTATATACCAAGCTTCATCTGTCATAATCATTTCTACTAAGATATATCCTGGGAATAGTTTCTTTACTTTAGTCTTTTTTACTCCATCTTTAATCTCAGTTTCTTCTTGTTCTGGAACAATTACTCTAAATATATAATCTTGCATATTCATAGATTCAGCACGCATTAAAAGTTTTTCTTGAACTTTCTTTTCATGTCCTGAATAAGTATTAACGACATACCATTGTTTTTCCATAATCATGTTTCCTTTCTATTTACCTAATGAGTGTAGTGCTGCTAATATTACATCTATTAAATAGAAGAATAATGAACAACAGATAATAAATACTATTGTTGCAATAGAGTATTTAACCATTTCTTTTCTTGATGGCCATTTTACTCGCTTAAACTCTGTTTTAACTCCACTAAAAAAGTTAGCTATTCTTTCAAATATATTTCCCTTTTCTTTCTTTTTTCCTTTAGAAGAAGTCTTTTTAGTTTCTTTTTTAGATACTTCTTTTAAAGAGTCTTTTTTCATTTCTTTAGTTTCTTCTTTTTTCTTTGCCATATACACATCTTCCTTTGTATTTTTTTCTAAAAGAAAAACACTTCTCAGTGCTTAAGCATACATTACCACAAAGTGTTTTCTTAGTCAATACTTTTTCCACAAATATTGTTAATAATCTTTTTATCTTCTATACTTTTTTTACAGTTTCTGTGGAAAATATACTATTCACTCTTCATTTCAAATAAAGCATTCCTTAATTCCATGGCACGTTCAAAGTCAAGGTTCTTAGCTGCTTCTTTCATTTCTGTTTCAATTCGCTCTATTTCTAGCATTTTTTCTTGTTTAGTTAGTTTCTTTTTAGGTTTAGTAGAGTCTTTAGTATCAACATTACTTATTACTTCTCTTATTTCTTTTTCAATTGTTTTAGGAACAATACCATGTTCTTTATTATATGCTTCTTGTATTTCCCGACGACGTTTTGTCTCTTTAATGGCTTTATCCATAGAGTCTGTTATATTATCAGCATACATAATAACATGTCCATTTGCATTTCTAGCACAACGTCCTATTGTTTGGATAAGACTTCTCTCACTTCTTAAGAATCCTTCTTTATCAGCATCTAATATAGCGATTAAGGATACTTCGGGAATATCTATTCCTTCACGTAAAAGGTTAATTCCAACAACGACATCATAGATACCACATCTTAAGTCATGAATAATTTGCAAACGTTCTAGAGTTTTAATTTCTGTATGAAGGTATGCTACTTTAATATCTAAGTCTTTTAAGTAGTTAGTTAACTCTTCACTCATTCTAATAGTTAAAGTTGTAATTAAGACTCTTTCATTCTTCTTAATACGGTCATTTATCTCTCCTACTAAGTCATCTATTTGTCCTTCTGTCTTTCTAACTTCAATAGTTGGGTCAAGTAGTCCTGTAGGTCTAATGATTTGTTCAACATACTCACCATGTGTTTTTTCAAGTTCATAATCACCTGGGGTTGCAGATACATAGATGGCTTGTTTTATCTTCTTTTCAAACTCATCAAATTTTAAAGGTCTGTTATCAAGGGCACTAGGTAAGCGGAATCCATAATCAACTAGATTTTGTTTTCTTGCCCTATCACCATTATACATTCCTCTTACTTGAGGTAAGGTTACGTGGGACTCATCTACTATTAAAAGATAATCATCACCGAAGAAGTCCATAAGAGTTGTAGGAGTTTCACCTGGTTTACGTCCTGCCATAGGTGCTGAATAGTTTTCAATACCATGACAGAATCCTGTTTCTTCTAGCATTTCTATATCATAGTTAGTTCTTTGTTCAAGACGTTCTGCTGCTAGTAACTTATTTTGACTCTTAAGTTCTTCTAAACGTTCTGCTAGTTCTTTTTTTATCCTTTTAATTGCCTCTTTTAATTTATCATCACTAATTACAAAGTGACTAGCTGGAAAGATACTAATATTTTTCTTATTAGAGATTACTGTTCCTGTTAAGACATCTATTTCACTAATTCTATCTATTTCACTACCAAAGAACTCTATTCTATAACCTGTTTGATTTTGATTAGTAGGAATTATTTCTAAGACATCTCCTCTTACTCTAAAAGTACCACGATGAAAGTCTAAATCATTTCTTGCATATTGCATTTCCACAAGTTTTACTAAAACTTCATTTCTCTCTATTTCTTCTCCTACTCTTAGAGTTAACATTTTATTTTTATACTCTTCTACTTCTCCAATACCATAGATACAAGAGACACTAGCAACAACGATGGTATCTTTTGATGATAATAGGGCAGAGGTTGCAGCATGTCTTAATTCATCTATTTCATCATTTATAGATGAGTCTTTTTCAATATAAGTATCAGTGCTAGGAACATAAGCTTCCGGTTGGTAATAGTCGTAGTAAGAAACGAAATACTCCACATTATTTTCAGGGAATAACTCTTTCATTTCACTATAAAGTTGTCCTGCTAGAGTTTTATTATGGGCAAGGATTAAAGTTGGTTTGTTAACTTCTTTAATAACATTAGCCATAGTAAAAGTCTTACCTGTTCCTGTCGCTCCTAATAAAACTTGTTCTTTTTTACCATCTTTTATTCCTTCTACTAGTTCTTTTATCGCTTCAGGTTGGTCTCCACTCGGCTTAAATTTTGAGACTAATTTAAACATGGAATCACTCCTTTAAAGAATATGTAATACTTAATAACATATTTTATCATTTATTTTATTATAAAACAAGAAGACTTGTCTTCTTGTTTTAATCTAAATAATATAGTTTTAAATCTATACTATGTACAGTGGAACCAATACATTTAATTTCTAGCGAATAATAGTCATTCCTTCTTTGGAAAAAATCTTCGTCATTGTAATCATAATCCGTTGTAATTGTTGGTAATAATGAAGGAATTTCGCTAGTGTTTGTTTTTAAATCAATGCCAAATATAGAAATATTATCACTGCCTTCGCTTTGATTATTTTTATTAATTTTTAGAGCACTCATTTTTGTATTTGATAACTTTTCTATTGCAGCGGTACTATTAATATTTCCTGTTGTAGCTTCTAAGTCTTTAGCTTCTTCAATAGAGCCTTCAGGAAATCTTATTTCTAATGTGTAATCATATTTATCATTTATCAAATCATATGTTTGTGAAATAGCGCCTTGTACTTTCCAACCATCAGCAAATAGAACTCTTGACATATCTTCTAGATTGTATTCAACATTATTATAAAATACATTTATACTTGTTATTGAATCATTATCTATAGAACCTTCGCTAGTAGGACTTTTGATTTCACTACTTTCATTATTTTCTTGTGCTTCTTTAGCACCACATCCTGCAACTCCTAATATTAATATTCCACAAAATAAACAAAATAAAACTTTTTTCATTTTTTCTCCTCTCTATACTTAGATTATAACTTATTTTTGTTTATTTTAAAAGATTATATTTATTTTTAATGAAAAAGTTGTTATTAAAACTATTTTTATGAATAAAGGTCTCTAGTTCAAACTAAAGTGCTTTAAATTTACATACCTATTAAATCAAAATTTATAGGGTCTTCTTTAAGTAGTTCAAGGATATTAGTATTAGAATATTTCTCTATTCTTTCCTTTATAGAGTTAACATCATCATAAAATAAATTAGGCTTCATTATAATAATATCTTTTATATTAGTGATCCCTATTAAGAGGAAGTAGTCTATTATTGATGATACTCTTTCTTCATTTAAATCTAACTCTAGTTTATCATCTTCATCTATAGAGCTAGTAATATCTCTTATATCTTCAGTAGTTAAGTTATATTTAGTTAAATACTCCATCCATACTCACCTCTTCCTTTTACTGATGTTTTAAGCATATTAAATGTTTCTTCATCAAGATACATTCCCCTAGTAACAGAATAAAGTAAGGCATTATCATCGGTAATTCCTTTTGCTTTTAAAGTGCTATAACATCTTAAAACTTTTAATCTAGATATTATTTCATTACCAATTTTATATTGATATGGATTATTATCTACTCTATAATGTTCTTCTAAATTCTTTATCTTTTCATCTATTAATATGTCATCTTGATAATTAATAGGGTTTTCTCTTGTAATAATTTCTTCATATCTACTAGCATTAGGAATGTATCTATCATCCATTTGGTCTATAAAATGCTCTTGTTTAAAAGTATTTATTTCTTCAGGTGTTCCTAGATTATAACCAAACTTTTTAGAGCACTTGGTTGTCAAACAACTATTTAGTGATTGTATATTTCTTTTATAATATTGTGAAAAAATAAGATTATAATAATTATCTATACTATTTTCTCTTTTTAATTTATAAAGAAGAGCAAAATTTTCTTCTCTCATCGCATTAATTATTGTAGGAAAAGTTATAGTATAATTATTATTAGCATTATGTAATAGGCCTACTTCTATTAACTTATCACATTTATCTGCTACTTTAGTAAAAGAAAATATTGATGGTGGTAAGGTAGACTTAGCTCTAGCTTCAAAGAATCCATATAATTTATAGGTGTTCAAGTTTTCATCTATTTTTTCTCTTGGTGTTTCTAATACTTTAATATTAGTTTTATTAGAAATAGAAACGTTAAGACCCATACTTGTTAAATATTGTTCATTAGATAACATTTCCTCATAAGATATTTTACTAGCATAAACTCGCAATCTATTATTGTTATTACTTTCATTTTTCTTTTTTGATGATGATTTATGTCTAACTCTTACTTTTTTCGGCAAATTGTTTACCCATATACTAGGCATTTCAAAAAGTGGTGTAAATAAAGCTTTACGGGCTTTTAAATCCTCATATCGTTTACTAATTGTACTTACATTACTATATAAAACAATTGCTAGTAAGGCTCCTTTAGAAAATTTATCTAATATTTTTTTACTTGATAAATAGGTTAATATCTCTCTTGTATTACTTAAATCTATATTTCTAGATATTTCTTCTTTATTCCTATCAATAAATTTTAACATATCTTCTTTAAAACCAAAATTTCTAAAACACTCTTTAACTTCTTCTATATCTGTAGTTGATAATATCTTTTTATTTTGTTTTTCTATATTTTCGTTATAGTCAATTACACTACTTAATAAATCTATTTTTACTTTAGAAGGTGTATCTTTATCTTCAATAATTATAGATAAAGTTTTAAAGTCTTCCAAATTTAGTAAAGAGTAATCATCAGGATTATTAACTTTTTCATATAGATATTCTAAATTTAAAATATTTTCTTCAATAGATGAAGCCTTTTCTTTATTCTTATTAACTTGCTCTTCTTCTTTTGTTACTGTTTCTACTAATGATTTTTTCTTTTCTACTAGCTCTTCTAGTATTTTTTTAATAATCTCAAGTTGAGTAGATGTTAAATCAACTGATAAGTTAAATTCATATTTAGCTTTTAAGACAAGATTTATATTTTTTAAGTCTTCTTCTTTAATTGAAATATATTTACTGATATCTTGATAACTTATATCTTTTAGATTTTTTATATCTTTACTTAATGTTTCAATTAAAGTAGTAAGCTTATTTATATCTTCTTTTAATGTTTCAATTTTCTTTTTGTTATCTTCAACATTAAGATTATTATACATTTTATATAAGTCGTCAACTTTTGTTTTTATTATTTCTGCTAATGTCATAATAACACCTACCATTCTATTAATATTCGATAAGTTTCTAAGTAAAAGGAAAAGTCTTTAATTCTAGCTTGAAAATTAGAGATAAATTCTCTAGAACTGATTCCTAGAGCGAAAGAAAGTTCTTCTAAACTAATATCTTTTTCTTTAATTAGGTTCATGCAATCAGCTTTTATGTTATAAAATAGATTGTCTAATTTTTCATTTATCATTATTTATGATCATCTCCTTTTACGGCTATCATAGATTTGAATTGTTCAGTAAATTCTTTTTGTTGTTTTAAATAATTAGGATTTTGATTGTTTATTTTAGTTAAATTTTCATCAATAACATAACTATAAGTTTGAGCGATAGTATTTGAGTTATCATAAATATCACTATGCGGAGCGAATGTTAATACTAGTACTTTATTATCTTTAGTTCTGACATAAGAAACACACATATTAGAACTCTTATTTATGTAGATGTTATATCGTTTATTATTAGATAATAATTTAGTATGTTTCTTACCTTTCTCGTAATCATGTAACCCTTTTTTAAATTTTTCGATAAGGGATAGACAATGTTTTTTCTCTTCTTTATTAAATTTATTTATTTGAAAGAAAGAATTATTATTTTCATCTAATAAGAAATAAATTTCATTAGTTGTTTTTTCTTCTTCTTTCTTTTCTTCTGTTAAAATTTTATCTAAGGATATAGCTTTGTTATAATCTTCTTTAAGCATATTAAAGTAATCCCTTATGTCTTCTAAAGTAGCGGTAGGATTGTTTAGTTGTGATTCTAATTCTGCTTTTACTTCAAACATATCTAATATTAAAACTGTCATTGAAATATCTTTATATTGAAATTCATCAATTCCTAATGTAGATAAATCTAAATTATCTTTACTTTCCTGCTCTTTTATGGCTCTTGACATCTCTTTATTGTAATTTATGTACTTTTCATCTTTACCATTAATTAAATAATAATATTTGCTCATGATAGATTCTATATTGTTTTTTATTTTATAATATTCACCTTTTATATTATTTAGCTCTTCTTGATTTATATTTGGTGTTTCTTCTTCTGTGAATAACGATTCTATTTCTTCTTGAGGTGTTGGTATTTTATGAGATTTAAGTTTTTCTTCTTTTTTAGTGACACTTTTACAACTTTCATAAGCAATTTCTTTTAAAATGCTTATTTTTTCTTCATCTGTAATATTTGCCTTTAAGATAAATGAGGCTTTGGCAGTAAGACTTTTTTCATCTAATTCTTTTATTTGTGACTCTAAACTTTTAACTTGTAATTGATATTTTTCTATATTACTAAGACAATCTTTTACTATTTCATCCGTTAATATGTTATTTATAGCGATTTGAACTTGTTCTATTTCTAAAGCATTGTTATCATAGAAGAACTTAAGAATTTGAAAGTTAGAAGTAAGTTGAGGAAATAAAAGTAGGAACGTCTTTTGATGCTCTAACAAGTTTTTTATATATCTTTTTTTATCATTTATTGGCATTATTAAAATGTTAGCACTATCTATCATTGTTTTATATTTATTTAGTTCTCTTTTTAATTTTTGTGATTGTTCTTCTAATAATTGTTCATATTTTTCTTTTGGTTCCATAATATCCTCCTTTATTTTTAACATGAAAAAGAACAGAATAAAGTTATTCTGTTCTTAAAGCATTATAAAAGAAAGTAATTGTATTATTACTTATAGTTTTATTTAAAATGCCCCCCGGTAACACATTGTAAACATGAAGTTTGACATTCTTACTCTCCTTCTTTCTGTTTTTTTTATAGTAACATATTATACTACAACTTACAATAATTTATTCTTCTTTGATGACACAACTTTACTTTAGAATTTTATTTTTAAGATATCTTTAACCCATTTTCTACCTTGCTATCTAGATTTAATAAAACTACACCATTATTAGTTACAACTCCTAATACTAGGACTTCGCTTGTTACTTCTGAGATGTGAATTGGTTTAAAGTTAACAACTGCAATTATCTGTTTACCTATTAAATCTTCTTCTTTATATAAATCTGTAATCTGGGCAGATGACTTTTTTATACCTAAGGGTCCAAAGTCTATTTTCAACTTATAGGCTTTTTTTCTTGCTCCTTTATTTATACTTGCATCTATTATAGTTCCTACTCTTATATCTATTTTCTTAAATTCTTCTAATGTTATCATATTTCTCCTTTATATTAAAAGCATAGGTTTTGCCTATGCTATAATTATCTACCATTCCACCAAACTCTTAGTCCTGATGGCAATCCTATATACTGTCTTGGGTTAATGGTACTTCTTTGATAAGTTGACCAAGTACAACCTCCTCCAGCATGCCAATCACAAGTTGTAAGTTCAAGATGTAGGTGGGCTCCAAATGAGTATCCTGTATTTCCCATTCTACCAATTACAGTATCTGGTGTTACAATATCACCAACATTAACATACCAAGCGGATAAGTGTGCATATGTTGAATAAATATAACTACCATTTACATAATGTCTTATTTTTAGAACTAGGGCTCCATAGTCATCATAGTATTTGGCAAAAACTACACCTGTAGCAATTGGGTATATTTCAATAGTTTTATTTGTATTTGATAAATCTATTCCTAAGTGACCGGCATTCATCCAGTTTTGAGTTACATAGCCACTAACCATAGGTCTATAGAATCCCGAAGCTGATGGAGGCATAATGTTACCAGCTCCACCTATAGAAGAAGAACCACTACTTGTATGAGCTGCATCATATCTTTTTTGACATGAATTTAGATTTTCATTTTCTCCACAACCAATGTTTTCATAATATTCAATTTGTTTCTGACCTTCTTTTTTCTGTTGTTCAACACTAGGCATAGCATCTTTTATTTGTGCAGTCTCAGCATTTATTTTCGCTTGTTCTGCTTCTAGGTCATCTGTTAATTTTTCAAGTTCTTTATTTTTAGTTGCAAGTTCTTCTTTTCTTTGTTCATTTTCTTCAACTAATTGGGAAAGTTCGTTCATTATTTTGTCATTATATTCAGTTAACTGTTCTACTATAGCCATACGATAAACCATATCAGTAACATCTGTCGCTCCAAAGATATACTCTAGGTAAGCATTTTCTCCTTCACTAACTTGAAGATACTGAAATAAAGATTTACTTTGTTCACTCTTTTCAGCTATTTCGTTATTGGATTCTTCTATTTCTTGCTCTAAAACTCCTGTTTCACTTTCAATTTCACTTATTTGGCTTTCGATATCTGCTATTTTCTTTTTTATCTCTGCTACTTCAGCATCATTTGCAGCGATTTGATTATTTTTGTTTTCCAAGTCAGCATTCGCTTCTTCTACTTCTTTTCTTAAATCACTTAAAGTTTTCGCTTCGGTATTAATTGGAATTAGAAATACGGCCAGTAATGCTATTAATATAACTGAACTTAATCTTTTCAAATAAAACACCTCCTCATTATATCTTTAAGTATTTTCTAACAGCAGAAGCTGAACCTATCATACCTACAATTATACCAATTACTAAGACTATTCCTGATACCATATAGATAAATGGTTCTGGTTCAATTAAAGTAATCATTCTGCTATATAGATAGCCATCAAAATGATTATATAAGGCAATATAACCAAAACATATTATTAATATTGGAATAATAGAACCAAATAGTCCTAGAACCATACCTTCTACTATAAATGGTGTCTTAATAGTAAAGTTAGAGGCTCCTACTAATCTCATTATAGATATTTCTCTTTTTCTTGAAAAAATTGTTAATTTGATTGTATTTATGATTAGAAATACTGTTACAAGTATTAAAGCAATAACCATACCATATGATATTTTTTGTGCAGCTTCAAAAGCAGATATTAGATTATCTACCATGCCTTCTCCATAACGAACTGTACTTACTTTATCAATTCTTCCTATTTTTTTAGCAGTATCAGATATTTTTTCAACATCTTTTACTTTTACTTGGAATGTATCTTTCAAAGGATT
Source organism: Candidatus Onthousia excrementipullorum (assembly GCA_018712385.1). Classification (GTDB taxonomy): domain Bacteria; phylum Bacillota_I; class Bacilli_A; order RF39; family UBA660; genus Onthousia; species Onthousia excrementipullorum. The sequence goes on from DVHC01000062.1 coordinate 53,348, forward strand.
ATCTTCATCATCCCAGGTACTCATTACTTCGTTAAAGACATCACTTTCTTTACTCATTTCTTCTTTAATAGCAGCCTTACTTTGATAAGTTAAAGACTCAACGTTAGTCATTTTTTCTAATCTTTCTCTTATATCATTTGTCTCATCTTCTGTTGTGTCTGCATCAAGAAAGACAACGATAGTTAAATCTTTTTCCATTTCTCTTGTAAAGCTTTGTACATTAAAGGTAACTATTATTGATATTGCTACTATAATTAAGGTTATAGTAATACAAGAGATAGAAGCTAGAGAAAGACTGAAGTTTCTAAAGACGCTTTTAAAGGCATCACGGATGCTTCTTCTTAACATTCTAAAAAATTTCATTCTTCATAGCCTCCTTTCTCAAGATGTTTAATAAGTCTACCATCTTTTAGGAGTACAACTTCTTTTTGCATTTTATTAACTATTTCTTTATCATGTGTAGCCATGATAATTGTTGTACCACAAGTTTTATTGATTTCCTCTAAGACTTTAACTATTTCCATACTACGGTCTGGGTCAAGATTTCCTGTTGGCTCATCACATAGTAATATTCTTGGTTCATTGACTATCGCTCTTGCTATGGCTACACGTTGTTGTTCTCCTCCTGATAATTGGTCAGGGTAATTATGAATTTTAGCTTTAAGGCCTACTAATTCTAAGGCTTTTAAAACTTTCTTTCTTGTCTCTTGTTTAGTAGCACCAATTGACTCCATCGTGAAGGCAACATTTTCATAGACGGTTAGTTTGGGTAGCAATCGATAGTCTTGGAAGACAATTCCCAGTTTTCTTCTTAATTTATATACTTTACTGTTTCTAAGTTTAGCAACGTTAATACCACCGACTATAATTTCTCCACTAGTTGGTTTTTCTTCACGATAAAGCATCTTGATAAAAGTACTTTTACCAGAACCTGAACCGCCTATTACAAAGACAAAAGAGCCCTTCTTTATATTAAGGGTTAAGTCATAGATAGCGGTAACACCATTTTTATATTGTTTATTTACATTTTTAACTCTAATTAAATCCATTAACATCATCCTATTCATAGTAGAGTATAACATATTTCGACTCATTATGTATATAGTAAATTTCTGGTATTTTGACAAATTAAAGTAAAAAAAAGAGGATTTATTTTCCTCCTTTTACTTCATAGGCATCTGTTACGACAAAAAAGGCTTTAGGGTCTATTTCTTTAATACCTTCTTTTAATCTAAAGTAATCTCTTGTAGGGACCACTGCTAATAAAACTCTTCTTTTCTTTTCTAAAAAGCCACCTTTAACATCAAAGATAGTTACGGTATGATGAAGATTATTTATTAAATACTCCCTTACTTTTTCTTCTTTACTTGTTGTTATATAAAAAGCTTTATTTTTAGATATGCCTAGTATTACTTTATCTATTACAACACCACTGATATAGATAATTATAAAAGCATATAACATCATATTAAATCCAAAGTAGAATCCGCCGATTAGAACAACGATAAAGTTTATAACCATTGTGGTTTTAGCAAGGGAAATATGAAAGTATTTATAGGCTATTTGACTTATTATATTTAGTCCGCCATTACTAAAACCTACTTTATACATGAGACCATTAGTTATTCCTAGAAGTATTCCTATTAAAATACTCATTAGTATTAAGTCACTGGTATCTATTACAATATATCTTGCTAGTGGTTCTGTTAAAGAGACAAATAAAGGATAAACTAAAGTCGCTACTAAAGAACCTCCTGTTTGGTCTAGACCTAGAAATAGATAACTAATACCTAGTAAAAGGATGGAACCTATTAAGATGATTAGTGATGGTGAAAGATCAAAGATATGATTTATGATGATTGCAACTCCATTCATTCCTCCTGTTACTAAGTCAGTTGGGTATAACAAAAGATTAAATACTAAAGACGAGATAAAAAGACTGAATATTAAAACTCCATATCTATACCACAATTTAGTTTTGTCTATTTTGAATAATTTAGACACTTTAAGCACCACCTTTTACTTCATAGGAATCCATTGCAACAAAGAAAGCATCTTTATCAATATTATGAATTCCTTCTTTTAATTTATAATACTCTCTTGTTGGTACAACACTCATTAGAACTGTTTGATTTTCACTATTATATCCGCCTCTCGCTTTAAACTCAGTAACACCATGTTTAAGTTCATTGATAACAAAGTCTTTAACTTCTTTTTCTTTACTAGTAATGATATAGAAAGCTTTAGAATCAGATATACCTAAGACAACTTTGTCTGTTATAGTAGAGATTAAATAAAGAATTATTAGGGAATACATTAGATGATTAAAGCCAAAGACAAAGGCTCCTATAACAATAATTGTGCCATCAGTAAAGAACATACTATTACCTAGACTCATTTTAAATACTTTAGATATTATCATATTTAAGATATCAGTTCCCCCAGTTGAATATCCGGCTCTAAATATTAAACCTGCTCCTAATCCTTGTAAGGCTCCACCAAAGACAGCGATTAGTATCATTTCACTTTCTTTAAAACTTATATAAGTAGATAAGTGTTCTGTTAAACTTACAAAAACGGGAAAAAGAATAGAGCCTAATATTGTCGCTTTAGTTTTTTCTTTTCCTAAGACTAGGAATGATAATATGATTAAGAAAACGTTAGCGATAGAGATAATTGTTGAAGGATTAAGTCCAAAGAAATGTTTTAATATTAAAGAAAAGCCACTTACTCCTCCTGCTACTAAGTTATTAGGAGACATGAAAAGATTAAAGGCTAATGCTACTAGGAAGCATCCTATAATAAATTCTATTAACTCTTTAATTTTAATCTTATGCTTTATCGCTTCTTTCATTTAGTCCTCCTTTTAGACTACTTTCAATAAAATCATCTATCTCTCCATCTAAGACTCCTTTGGTATCACTAGTTTCATAACCTGTGCGATGGTCTTTAACTAGAGAATAGGGATGTAAAATGTAACTTCTTATTTGACTACCAAAGTCAATGTTTGATTGAATACCTTTTTCTTTAGCAAGTTCTTGTTCTTTTTTTTGTTCTTCTAATACATATAATTTACTTTTTAAGACTTGTAAAGCAGTCTCTTTATTTTGAATTTGACTTCTTTCATTTTGACAAGTTACAACTATTTTAGTAGGTAGATGGGTAATACGAACAGCACTATCGGTAGTGTTTACTCCTTGACCTCCAGCACCTGTTGAACGATAGACATCTATTTTTAAATCTTTTTCATTTATATCTATTTTAATATCTCTAGATATTTCTGGAGTTACATCAATACTTGCAAAGGAAGTATGACGACGATTAGATGAATCAAATGGTGATAATCTAACTAGACGATGAACACCTTTTTCATTTTTTAAATAGCCATAAGCATATTCTCCTTTTACTTTAAAAGAAACACTCTTTATTCCTGCTTCTTCTCCAGGTTGATAGTCAAGTAGTTCTATTTTAAAGTTCTTTTTTTCACAGTACCTTGTATACATTCTATAAAGCATATTAGCCCAGTCACATGACTCAGTTCCTCCTGCTCCTGGATGTATTTCAACGATACAGTTATTTTTATCATATGGTTTATTAAAGAGTAGATAGATGCTTAAACTCTTTAAATCTTCTTTGATATTTTTATTATCAGCTTCTAGAGTTTCTAATAAATCTTTATCACTTTCTTCATCTAACATTTCTAGTAATTCTATAGAGTCAATTATCTTTTTCTTTAAATCGATTAACTTAGATGTACTTTCTTTTAGACTCTTTAGTTCATTAATTACTGTTTCGGCTTTACTCGTATCATTCCAAAAACCTTCTTTAGTTGTTTCTTTTTCTAACTCTTCTTGTTTTTTTAGTTTATTATCAGTGTCAAAGTGACCTCCATAAACTTAGTATTTCTTCTTTTTCGTTTGTTAATTCTTTTAATAGTTCATTCTTATTCATTCTTACCAACTCTCTTTATTAGTATTATACAAGATATTTATTTTTATAACAATTATTAAAAGAAAAAAAGAAGTCTACATTAGACAATAGACTTCATCTTATCAAGTATAATGCTACCAAAATCTTTATCTTTTAAATTTCCCCAAGAATTCTCATCTTCATCTTTATAAGGTCCACCTACTGTTGATGTTACATTACCATTAGATGCTATTATTAATTCGTTTTTAATTGTAAGTTTATCCCTATCCAATTTTATATCTATAGGAGATAGATAATTCTTATATGTTCTGTTACCACCTAATCCATTTTCTTTAGCTCTACCATCATTTAATATTTTTTCTTTAGGTATTTCTCTTTGTTCAAAGAAACTTTTATCAATATATGATAACTTTCTATATTTATCTAATACTTCTTTACTTGGCCTTTTATGAAACTGGTCATTAGATATTTCAAAGACTAATCTTGTATCTTTACAATTTTCTTTCGTTTTTAAATATTTCATTAATCTATCTAGGGAATCTATTATTTTGTCACTATAGATAAGACCATTTGTAATAAAATTAATATTGCTAGTGATAGATATATCTTCTTCGATGATAGTATCTATTAAATAGATAACTATATCAGGTACTAAAGTTGGTTCTCCTCCTGCTATTGCTAAATATTTCATTTCTTTAATTTTATAGTTAGGATTTTTTAAGACTTTATCAATTATTTCTTTAGTCATATCAATAGACTCTGCTTTACCTTTACAACAATGAAGGCAACTCTCATTACATCTTCTAGTTACTTCAAAAGCAAGCATTCCTAAATTTATTTCCATATACTTCAACTCCTTGGTATATACACTAACATTTTTTTGAAATTTGGGCAATTATTTTGTATATTTTTACTAAATTTACATATAGTATTAATGAGGAGGGTTCACTGATAAGTGTGAAGATCCTCATATATATAGATTTAGGAGCCTATTTTGGCTCCTTATTTTTTTATTTTTTGTAATTTTTTATTATATAGGTATTCTTCTATATGAATTTGATGATAATTAGGGTCATATTCAATTAAACTATTATACATATTCATAAAAGCAAAGTTATAGGGATGATATCTACTCCCACTATTTCTAAAGCGAACACTATATGTAGGAAAATCATATTCTTCTTTACCTTGATAAAATGTTATAGTAAAGGCTTCTTCTAATCTATTTATCTCTACTCTACTAGCTTCTTCTAGTGATGCATCATCTGAATACCATTTAATAATGTCGTTTTGAAACAATTTTTCATAAGCATAATCTACCTTTTTAGACTCATTTGAATTTCTTAAGTTTAATTCTTCAAAAAGAAATGTATAATCATCTTTATCTGTTTTTGGATATGGACGATGTTCTTTAATATTTTTATAAAGTTCATCAATCTTTTGATATAAAAAATAATTTTCTTTGGTAATAGTAAAAGTTTTCGATAAAGGCCAATCTTCGAAGTCCTCTTCTGGCCAATAAGACCAATACAAATCTAGATTTCCTCCAAACATTATATCAAAACTTCCATTTTCAGTTGTTATCTTAAATCTATCATAACCATCTGCATCTTTTGTTTTATTTATTTCAACCATAATTTACCTCCTGCTTTTACATTAGTATAACATACTTTATTTTCTTTGTATTAATTCAATTAACTTTTTAGCGCTATAGTTAGGTATGCTTTTACTTAATGTAACAATACCAACTTCTCTTTTTGGAACTTTAGGAGTTACTTTAATTTCATATAATCTTTTTTCTTTTAAGTCATCTTCTATAAACTCTTTAGTGGCATAACCAATACCAAAACCTGCTTTAACAAAATCCATAATAAGACTATAACTAACTATCTCATTAGGGATGTTAGTAGAAACATTATTACTTTTTAAATATTTATTTAAGAAAGTTCTTGTATTACTAGGCTCTTTTTGGGTAATTAAGGGATAGTTAAATAACTCTTCTATTCTTATATTTCCTTTGGTCTTATTATAATAATCTTTATTGCCTACAAAAATATCATGTACTTCACAGATTGGAATAATTTTTAAATCTTTATTCTCTTCCATAGGTAGATTTACAACTAATAAGTCTAAATCACCATTTCTTAAAGATGTTACAAGATTAGAAGTTAAATCATTTGTTATTTTAATATCTACTTTAGGATATTTTTTATGAAACTTTTCAAGATATGGCATGAGTATATTTCTAGTTATAGTAGTACTTGCTCCTATTCTAATTGAACCACTATCTAGATTTAGATAGTTTAAGAAAGCATTTTCACCATTTTTAAATGATTCCACTCCTTTTTTAACATAATCGAATAATACTTTACCTTCTTCTGTTAAAACTATACCTTTCTTTGTCCTTATTAAAAGTTTGCCCCCAAGCTTTTCTTCTAAATTCTTAATAGACTGAGTAACAGCAGGTTGAGATATATACATAGATTCACTTGCTTTAGAAATACTCCCATTTATAACTACTTCATAAAATACCTTATATAATTCATAATTAATATTCATATAATTTCTCCTTATATTTAATATAAATAATATATATTATACTTATATCATGTTTTTAAGTATAATGCAATTGAGGAGGAAGAGATATGAATAATAAAAAAAATATAATTATAACAAGCGGTCCTACTAATGAGAGGATAGATGCTGTGATGAAAATTACTAATATGTCTACAGGAGCTTTAGGAGCGATAGTAGCGGATGAATTATTGAAAGAAGACGAATTAGGTAAATTATACTATATATCACCTAAACTTGCTTATAAACCTAAAACTAAAAGTGAAAAACTTGAACTTGTCCAGATAGAATCTGCTTTAGATTTGCTCAAGGCTTTAAAAAATATTATTACTAATAATGATATTTATGGAGTAGTACATTCTGCCGCAGTTGGTGATTATTATGGAGAATACGCTATTACTGGAGAACAACTTGCTTCTTTGATTGCTAGCAAAATATATGATAAAGGATTAAATAGAGAAGAGTTAGAAAATACTATTTTAGATGTTATAAAAAATCCTGATATGATAACTGATAATACCCATAAGATATCTTCTTATCAAGATAATTTAATGGTTAAGTTAGGACTTACTCCTAAAGTTATTAGTAGCATTAAAGAGTTTGATCCAAATATAAAATTAATTGGTTTTAAGTTACTAGATGGGGTTTCTAAAGAGGAACTAATTAATGTTGCCTCTGAATTAAGGAAAAAGAATAATGCAGACTATATTGTTGCTAATGACTTGTCTAGAATTGGCCATGGGAAACATTATGCGACTATAATTAATGAAGATGGAATTTATTTGGAATGTGAAACTAAAGATGATATTTCTAAGTCACTTAGAAAAATATTGTTTAAATAGTAAAAGACTCAAATCACGAGTCTTTTATAAATTCTTAAAGTAATCAACTATTTCAGATACCTTAACTGTATCAGTAGAATTATCTTTTATATCTTCAATAGAATAATTTTCTCCATCAAATTTATTTCCTAATATAATCATTTTAGGAGTACCTAGGACATATACATCATTAATTCTATTACCAATTGTTAGGTTTTCTCTATCATCAATAATAGCATTAATATTATTATCTGTTAATTCTTTATAAAGTTTTTCTGCTTTATCTTTATTGTTTTCATTATAGATAATTTGAACTTTATAAGGAGCGATTTTATAAGGTAGAGCGAAACCTTTAACTTTATCATCTTTTCTAATAACATTATTTTCTATTATACAGGCGATTATTCTGCCTAGTCCTATTCCATAACATCCCATATAATAAGGTTTATTATTACCATTTTCGTCAGTATAGAATAACTTCATACTTTCTGAATATTTTGTTCCTAACTGGAAGTTATTACCTAATTCCACTGCTTGATATTCTTTTAATTTACTAGTATCAGTAATATTTAATTGTTTTAAGTATTCATCTTTATTATCAAATTCTAATACTTCTTTATTAATACCTAGGTTTTGTTCTTCATCATAAAGGACAGTATCTTCACCAAGTTTAGTTGCCGCTTGAAACTCTTCAGCAACACTTCCCCCTATGACACCATTATCACTTACTGTAGGCATAATTTTAATACCTAGTCTTTTAAAGATATTTAGATAAGCTTCATGCATTAGGTCATATGTTTTTTTCATATCTTCTTCTGTTTTATCAAAAGAATAAGCATCCATCATGACAAATGTTCTTGGTCTAAATAGATAACCTCTTGTTCTAATTTCTTTTCTAAACTTTTCGCCTATTTGATAATATATAGCAGGTAAGTTTTTATATGAAGGAAGTCTATTGGCACCAAACAAGGTTGCACACTCTTCTGCTGTTGGAGCAAGGCCATATTCTCCTAGATTATTATCTAAGGTGAACATAATATCTCCTTCTTTTGTGTACATATCCCATCTATTAGATTGTTCCCATATTTTCTTTGGTTGTAGTTTTGGAAACTCTACTTGAACACAACCTACTTTATCTAATTCTTCAATAATAATATTTTCAACAATTCGCTCCAATTTAGTCCAAAGATTTCCATAGCCATAAATACCACTTTCATATTGGTATAGTTCTCCTAATTTCATTAAGATATCTTGGCCTGAATAGTTCTTATCAATATCATTTAAGTTAATCTTTTTAATATTTAATCTACTAAGTCTCATAATAATTCCTCTTTTCTTTAATGATATTATATGTGTATTTTCCTTGTACGTCAAATTAAAGTTTAAAAGATGCTAGCATAAACTAACATCTTTAGCTTTTTCCACAGAGCCTGTGGATTTCTAGTTATTAGATTCTTTTATGTATTTTAACTCTCCCATACGAGATGTTGGGATAAAGCCAGCTTCACTGGCAATTACATCAGGAATTCTATTAACAATAGCAGAACAAGTTAATCTTACGGTATCTGGTTTTTCAATTACTAGAGTTGTATCTGGTTCACCATAAATTGTCCAAACATTCTTATCAAACTCATCTTTATTGTAAACTTTACCAATACATTCTGTCTCTAAAGTAATTCCTTCTTTTGTTTCTGTTGTAACAACGGCACTCATTCCTGTAGCCATACCAGCTTTAACTGTCATGCCTAAAGTAGATGAGTCAATATCATAATCATTAAACTGAGGAACACATTTTTGTCTTTGACTTACTACGGTTAAACCTAATTTATCACAAAGCCAACCGTTAACGTTCCACATATATGATGGAGAGTAAGTTCCACTTTCTATTACTTTTCTTCTTTCTTCATCACTTATTTCATCGGCACTCGCTACTTGTTCCTCAAACTCTTCTTTTGTAAGTCCTGCTCCATGGGCTTTAGCAAGAGCGATACCATAGTCTTCTACATTATAAGAAGAGCTTCCTTTTATTTTAGTAATATTATGACTTGAACCTATTAGAGTAGTAATTAAATTACCCCAGAAAGCATCTTGATAACCACTACCTGTAATTGTACAATTATTTTCTTTAGCAAGTTTATCAATTTTTTCTGTTAAAGTAGGGTTAGAGTTCATTGGATAAAATGCTTCTTCACAAGTAGTAATAGCATTAACTCCACATTTTGCACATAGCATTAAAGGTTCTTCTAAATCTGATAGTAAGCTCATAGTTGTAACAATAACACAATCTGGTTTTAATTCTGTTAATAACTTTTCTGCATTCTTAGCATCTTCTACAATAACACCAGTATTAGCTGTTCCCATAATTTCTCCGATATCTTTTCCTATAACACTTGGATTAATATCAACTGCACCTACTATAGTACCTCCATTATCTATGACATATTTCATAGTATAAACACTCATTTTTCCACAACCATATTGGAATATTCTTAATCCTTTCATTTCTACCATCCTTTCAATATTTATTATAACATTTTAATTTTTATTAAATATGTAATTAACAAAAAAAGTTATACTTTTTAGCATAACTTTACATATTATTCATTCTTTTCTTTATCTTCTATTTTATTACTTATCGATTTTAGAGTCTCTAAATATTCTTTTTCTACAGGGCTTAATGTTTTTACTTGATATTTTTTGTATTCATCTTTAGCCTTCTTTATTGCCTCATTATGACTAACTGTACCTTTACCTTTCAACAACTTTTCTCCAGTGCTAGAAAGGATTACATCTAACTGTTTAATATAATCATCCATATGCATTGGATTATGTTTAATCGCTTGTATCTCAGCAAAATCAAAATATTCTGAGACTAAATTATTTAATATTTTTAATTCTTCTTCTGTTAAATAGTTTTTTGCAATGATAACGTCACTCATCATTGGTAAATCACCTTTAAAAGTAGTTAATCCCATAAACGGCTTATCTGAGTCTGCTCTTTCATAAATTACTTCTGGTGCTTGTATGTCCATGTGTGGCATAATGAAGTTTATTTTGGACAATTTTGAAAAATTCTATTGATTTACTATCTTTGGGGTCATAATCTATTGCAGTTGCATACAAATCAAGTACTTGTCTATATAATACCTTTTCAGATGACCTTATATCTTTAATTCTTGCAAGCAACTCTTTCCAATAATTTCCTCCTCCATTGCCTTTAAGTCTTTCATCATCCATGGTAAAGCCCTTAATCATATACTCTTTTAACCTTTCAGTTGCCCACTTTCTAAAATTAGTAGCAACTTTAGATTTAATTCTATACCCTAGAGAAATAATCATATCTAAATTATAATATTTAACTTTTCTTTCAACATTTCTATTTCCTTCTTTTTGAACTGTCAAGAATTCCTTGACAGTTGAATTCTCACTTAACTCTTCCTCATCAAAAATATTTTTTATATGTGAACTAATATTTTGTTTAGTTGTATCATATAAATCAGCCATTTGTTGTTGAGATAGCCATACTGTTTCATCTTCTAGTTTTACATCTATCTTTGTCTTACCATCATCTAATTGATATATTATAATGTTGTTTTTCTCTTCCATGAAAACCTCCTTTAATTTACATTTTTTATTTTAATAGCAGTTATAGTTGAAATGATTATGTGTATATATTAACATACACTTTTACAAATGTATAGTATCATTTTAATTTTATTTTTACAAAAAACACTTATGACTTAATGAGGTCACAAGTGTTCTTAATATGTTTTTTATTTTCTAATTATTTTATATTTTAACCATATATAAGAGTCATCTAATTTATTACACTCAATTAATTGTAAAGCTTTCAACTTATTTAATTCGTTTACTGTGCTAATAGAATCTCCATCTATTAGTGTCGAAGTATCCCTACCTCCTACTAATAATGGAGCAATTACAACATTAACATAGTCAATTAAATCTTCTCGTAAGAATTTTCCATTTAAATTCCCACCAGATTGGATTGTTATCTTTTCAGCATTATATTTCTGTTTCATATCAGCTAATAAAGTTTTTAAATCTAAAACTTCATAATAAAGAATATCTAAGTTTTCATACTTTTCTTTTAAGGAAAAAGCTATATGATTTTGATTTGTAGTTACTAATATTAACTTTTCTACCCAATTACATAGATAATCAATTCCGTGCTCATTTAAATGAGGTTTGTTGTCAATAATTATAAAACTGACATCTACTTTCTCGTGATATTCTTTTCTATCATTAACGCCAATTTTAGCCATTACTCTACCAGTATTTAAAGAATAATAATCTGTTGTTGCTTCTATTTCATAATATTGATGTAATCCTTCTTTTACACCTTCAATTTGACACCAATCTTTATCAGCATCTAAATTATCACTATTTCCACTATTTATTTTTCCATCTAATGATTCTAGCATAAATAGTGTAGTTACAGGTCTTTCCATCTTTTCTCCTTTAATGTAATTTTACAAAATACTTATATAATAAAGCTTTATTTATTTTTTCCACAACATTGTTTATATTTCTTACCACTTCCACAAGGACAAGGGTCATTTCTACCTACTTTTTTAACTTTCTTAGGTGTTTTCTTTGTATCTTTAACATCATTAGTCTGCCCGTTTTTAGCAACTTGTTTTCTTTCAATATTTTGTCTAATTTCTGCTTTTAGTAAGAATACTGTTATATCTCTATCTATTTTTTGAAGCATATCATCAAATAATCCATAACCTTCTGTAGTATAAGCTCTTAGAGGGTCATCTTGACCATATTGACGAAGGTAAATTCCTTCTCTTAAATGAGACATAACATTAATTTGTTCCATCCAGTAATTATCTATAACTTGTAGAGATAAAGCTTTTTCAAACTCATTACTAATTTCTACTGGTACTTCTTTAATCTTAGCTTCATATTCACCTTTAGCTTTTTCATAAAGATACTCTATAATATCATCTGCATCTCTATTTTCAAGTTCTACTTTACTTATGTCATTTTTAAGCAAGTTCTCATTAGCAAAGTCAGTGATACTTTGTAATTCTTCATCTGTTATATGACTATCAGCATTTCTAGATTTAACTAAATCTGTAATATGATTATGAATAGAGTTTAATACTGTTTCATGAATAGATTCACTATCTAAGATTTCATTACGTTTACCATACATGATTTCTCTTTGAGTATTCATAACATCATCATATTGTAGCAAATGCTTTCTGGCATCAAAGTTATTTCCTTCTACACGTTTTTGAGCAGTACTTATAGCTTTTGTAAAGGTCTTACTTTGAATAGCTTGGTCTCCAAAGCCAAAGCTCTTCATCATTTCTCTAATATGTTCACTACCAAATCTAATCATTAAGTCATCTTCCATAGAGACAAAGAATTGGGTATAACCTGGGTCTCCTTGACGTCCAGAACGACCTCTTAACTGATTATCAATACGACGTGATTCATGACGTTCTGTACCTATTACACAAAGACCACCTAATTCTCTTATTTCATCTGATAGTTTGATATCAGTACCACGACCAGCCATGTTTGTTGCGATGGTAACAGAACGATGTTCACCAATCTTAGAGATAATTTCAGCTTCACGAGCATGGTTTTTAGCATTTAATATTTCATGAGGTATATGAGCTTTCTTTAATAAGTCACTTATTAATTCACTTGTTTCAATAGCGATAGTACCAATTAAGACAGGTTGTCCTTTATCATAACGAGATTTTACCTCATTTATAATTGCTTTATATTTAGCACTACGTGTTGCAAAAACTAAATCTGGAGCATCTACTCTTATAACAGGTTTATTAGTAGGTATTTCAATAACATACATATTATAAATATCTCTAAACTCTTCTTCTTCTGTTTTAGCAGTACCAGTCATACCTGCTAGTTTATTATACATTCTGAATAAGTTTTGGAAAGTGATAGTAGCAAGTGTTTTAGTTTCTTGATTAATATGAACTCCTTCTTTTGCTTCTATTGCTTGATGAAGTCCATCACTATAAGCTCTTCCTTTCATTAAACGTCCCGTAAATTGGTCTACTATTACGATTTCATCATCTTGAACAACGTAGTCTACATCTTTTTTCATAGCATAGTTAGCACGTAAAGCTTGATTAATATAATGTAGTAAAGTGGCATTTTCTATTTCATATAGATTTTTAATCTTAAACATTTTCTCTGCTTTTTCACTACCGGCATCTGTTAAGGAAACACTAATTGTACTTTTACCTGTTTCATCACAGATATAATCTTCTTCCTCTTTTAAAGACTTTGCAAATTTATCGGCATCTATATATAGGTTGGCACTATGTTGAGCTCCTCCTGATATGATTAATGGAGTTCTTGCTTCATCGATTAGAATAGAGTCAACCTCATCGACAATAGCAAAATTTAGAGGACGTTGTACTCTATTTTCTTTTCTAATTACCATGTTATCTCTTAAGTAATCAAAACCAATTTCATTATTAGTAGAGTATAGAATATCACAGTTATAAGCTTCTTGTTTTTCTTTTGGAGACATATCTCTTGTATTAACACCTACAGTTAAACCAAGAAAACGATGTATTCCTCCCATCCATTCAGCGTCACGAGTTGCAAGATATTCATTAACTGTAATAATATGAACTCCTTTGCCTTCTAAGGCATTAAGATAAGCAGGTAATACACAAGTTAAGGTTTTACCTTCACCTGTTTTCATCTCGGCAATATTACCATAATGAATTGCTAAGGCACCTAATACTTGAACATAGAAAGGTTTCTCTCCTATTACACGATATGCTGCTTCTCTTGCAACAGCGAAAGCTTCAACTAAAATGTCTTCTAAAGTTTCTCCATTAGATAGTCTTTCTTTAAATTCTTCTGTTTTATGTTTTAATTCGTCATCAGATAGTTTAGTCATCTCTTCATCAAGAGCGACAATTTTATCTGCTTGTGCTGTAAACTTTTTTAATTCTTTATATTCATGATCAAATAGTTTTCTAAATAATCCCATTATAAACATCTCCTTGCATAATGTATTTTATCAGAAAATTAAGATAATAAAAAGGTTTTAGGGGTATTTTGTCAAAAAAAGAATGATATTTTTCATATCATCCTCATTTTTTATCTTTACTCGGCTTCTATTATACCGTAGCCACCATTTTTTCTTTTATATACCACTGCTTCTTTATCAGTGTCAACGTTTTTAAATAAATAAAATTCATGACCTAGTAATTCTAATTGAAGAATAGCTTCTTCTTCATCCATTGGTTTTACTTCTATTTTCTTGTGTTTAATAGTATTGTTTTCTTCATGCTCTTCTTCTTCAATATCTACAATACTAAAGTCAATTCTAGTTTTAGCTTCTTTTGCTTTAATCTTAGTTTTGTTCTTTCTTATTTGACGCTCTATAACATCTATAGCTTTATCAACAGATGCATAGAAGTCATCTTGAGTCTCTTCAGACCTAATAATAAAATTGTGAAGTGGAATAGTAATTTCGACAGTTTGCATGTGTCCTTTAACTTTTACTACTACGTTAGCACGTACACTATCACTATTTTCTAGATATTTCTCTAGTCTTTTCAATTTCTCATTAATGTAGTCTTTCATAGCAGCAGTTACTTCAATTTTGTCACCACGAATAATTATTTCCATATTATCACCTTCCTTAATATTAATATACCATAAAAGGAGCAAAAAACCAACTATTTTGCTAAAGCTGGTTCTTTTATTGGTGTAACATCGACTGCTTGATATCCCTTGCTAGTTTCAAGTAATGTAAATTCTACATATTGACCTTCAGACAAAGTTTTATAACCGTCACAATTAATAGTTGAATAATGAACGAAAATATCTTCGTTTTCTTTGTACTCGATAAATCCGTAGCCTTTTTCATTATTAAACCACTTTACTTTTCCAATCACTAGGCTCACCTCCACATCTTTCTATTCCTTCTTAGATGGCTACTTCTTTTTCAAACGATGTGAGTCCATTATAGCAACTGTTATAAGAATATTTAGAAAATTGCCGTCAATTGTTATTATGAGGCCTTAAATTGTATTTTTAATGAAAAAGTATGTCGAAATATCTTTAAAAAGCTCATATTATGTATTTTATGGAAAATTTATATTTTAAAATATTATAGAGATATAATGTTTATAGCATAGGAGGAATGGTATGAAAGAAGCATTTTTAAATCATACTATGAACTTTATTGCTAGTAATCAAGAAAACTTAAACGAAGAAGAAAGAGAAAAATTACAATATGGTTTAGAAGGGTTATATATGACTATAACTAAGCTTGTAGTAATCTTTCTGATAGCTTTTCTTCTGGGATTTATTAAGGAGTTTATTATTGCATTAATACTTTTTAATATTCTAAGGTTTCCTGGTTTTGGATTCCATGCAAGTAAGTCTATAGTTTGTTTAATAACAAGTACAATTTTAATTTTAGGATTACCTTATTTATTTACCAATATTGAGGTTGGTCTTACTATTAAAATAGTTCTATGTATAATTTCAGTTATAACATTTATAATTTGTGCTCCTGCTGACACCTGGAAGAGACCTTTAACTAATAAGAAAAAAAGAATAATTAGAAAGGTATCTGCTTGTAGTTTAGCAATTATATACAGCGTACTTATTATAGTGTTTAATGGTATGGAAATTAGTAATTTATTAATGGCAGCTTTACTTATTGAAACAATATTAATATCTCCTATTATGTATTTAATATTTAAAGAACCATATAGAAATTATAAGCGGTTTAAACATGTATAATGTTTAAATAAATAGTAGTAAAGAAAGGAATGAAAAGGGAATGAAAAAAAGAATGGCTAAAGTTCTAGCAGCTGTTGCTATGTTAGCTACTGCTACTGCAAGTGTTGGATGCGGATGGTGGATGATTGAAGAACCAAAAGCATTAAAAAATATGGATTAATAATCATTATTAATAATAAAAAGATACTTTTTCTTAGTATCTTTTTATTTTTTTCTTACCTCTAACTTTTGGATAAAGTAATCATCAATAATTTTAGTTTCGTTATTAAAGTATGTTGAATTTTTAACTATCTTATTTGCAAAATATAATCCTTTACCTCTACTATTTCCTTTGGTTGAAAATCCTTTTTTAGTTATATTATTAAGTTTAATATTACCTTTATAACTATTTGTAATTACAAAAAACAAGCTATCTTTAATCTTATATACTTCTAATGCTATTTGTTTTTTAGAAGAATTATATGCTGCTTCAATAGCATTGTCAAAATAAATACCTATTAATTGACTTAATTCATTATTTACATTAGACGGTAATTTTAAATCTTCTTCTTTAATTTTAGGGCTTATATCAATTGATTCATTGAGATTCTGTTTATTTGATACCAATAATTTGTAATATATTAAGCTTTTAATTTCTCCCTTTGGAAGATATTTTATTTTGCCTAAAATATAATTCTCATTTGATGAATCAATTTTTAAAATGCTTTTTACAATATTAATTACTTTTTCATCTGTAGTGGCATCAATTACTTTAGATAATTGATTTTTATATTCATGCATACATAAATCTTGTTGTTCTTGATAGTTTTCTACATTTTGCATGCATTCATATAAAGTATTATTTTGCATCAATAATTTATCATATTTCATTATTTCATTCATATATATAAATATCAAAAAAATAAAAGATAGTATAACTAAATTTGCAACAAAATAATCTTTTGTAGGTGTAAAAATACTAGAAGTTGTATAATACATTATGCATATAGCTATAAATGCAAAAAGTAAATAAATAATTACTCTTCTATTTTCTTGTTTCTGAAGTTTATCAATACTTAAATTAACTATTTTCTTTACAAAAGGCGTCATAAATATATAGTATGTTATGATGGAAACAAATATTGTTGTTAAGCAAAGTATTAGAAAGTTATCATGAATTTCTGTAAAACTTATAAAATTCATTATTATAGCTGATCCTAATAAATCAGGAATTGTTGATAATATCATAATAAATAAAACTAAAATTGTACTGATTATAATATCAATTTCTAGTATTTTCTTAATACTTAATATTAAAAAGAAAAACGTTAAAAATGTTGTAAAATTATAACCAACACTTTGAAAAATTAAAATAGGTATTAGTGAGAATAAAAACCATCCAAGGTTTTTTAAAGTAAATAATTTTATTTGTGATTTAGTTATTCTTTTTGAAATTATAATTGCAATTAAATTCATTCCTGCTACACTAATTATTTTAGTTATTACTGGCGACATACTCGATCAACTCCTTCTTACCTGATCTTGATATTAAGTTAGTAGTAACACCATTGTCAAATAGAACTTCATTTTCTTTAATATCATAACTTCTTATTTTATCGGTATTTAAAATTAGACTCTTATGTACTTTTAAGAATCTCTTATCTAATTCTTTTGATATTGCACTTAATGTATATGGAGCTTTAAATGTTCCATAATCTGTATGAATTATACATCTTTTACTATCTTGTTCTTTTTCAATATAGATAATATTCTTTAATGCTATCTTATATAAAGTATAGTTATACTCATAACTAAGACACTTTTCTCTACTATTAAATTGTTTGTAGATTATCTTTAGAGTTTCATTTAACTTTGTTTTACAATTATCAAATTTACTTATAAAGTCTAATAGATATAACCTATTAGATAATGCTTCATATCTATATTCGGCAAAAGCAGTTACGATTATGATAATAGAATTCCAATCATCTAGTTCTTCTCTTATAAATCTAGCAGCATCTAGACCAGAACCATTCTTCGTCTTAATATCAAAGAAATAGACTTTAAAGCCCATCTCTTTTCTAGCAAGAGCTTCAAAATCTTCTTCATAACTCTCACATTCATATTTCTTATAATCGATATCATAGTTCATCATAAACTTATCAATCTCACCTTTTATTAAATCTCTAAATTCCTTTTCATCATCACATATAATAAAATTTAACACTACTACCTCCTCCTTTTATACTGCACACCTTTAAATTTTACCATATATTTCCAGTTTATAGGAATTTTGTCAAAAAAAAATAGTAGCTATTTAGCCCTATTTTTATTTTTTTTAGATTTAGGTTCTTTTTTAATAACTTCGCCTACTTTTTCGATTATATTATCTGTTACTTCTTTGTTCTTTTTAGAGATAACTGTTGTTCTTAAAACGAACCATACAACGATGATAAATATTATTATATATAATATTTTACCCATGAAAGGGTCTTTTAGGGAATAGAAAATTGAAGCAAAGGCGAATAAGATATTAAAACCATAGATAATTAAGACTGTAGTTCTTTGTGAAAAGTTCATTCCCAATAATTGATGATGGATATGTTCTTTATCAGGAGAGAATGGTGCTTGATGTTTTAATAGTCTTCTAATGATGGCGAATAGTGTATCTAGTATAGGTATTCCTAAAATCATTAAGGGAACAAATAAACTAGTTAAAGCTGGTCCTTTAAACTCTAAAAGAGTAATTACTGCTATCATAAAGCCTAAGTACATGGCACAGTCACCACAGAATATTTTAGCAGGATAGAAGTTATGAAGTAAAAATCCTAATGTTGCTCCTAACATTATAAATGTTAATATCATAACTAAACTACCACTACGTCCTTGGAAAAATCCTATAATACCTATTGTTAAGAAGAAGATGCTACTAATTCCTCCACTTAAGCCATCTAAGCCATCGATTAAGTTTATTATATTTACACATGCTACTACAAAGAGAATTGTTAAAGGATAGGAGAACCATCCAAAGTTAATAGTATAACCAAAGGCCGTTATGTTATTTAATAGGAATCCTCCATAAAATACTAGGATAGAGGCTGCTATTATTTGGCCAATTAATTTTGTCCTTGCACGAATAGATTTTATATCATCGGCAATACCAGTTAATATTATGATAAAACTTCCTATTAAGATAGAATTCATCTGAACACTTTCTGTTCCAAATAACATATAACCTATTAGGAAAGCTAAAAATATACCAACTCCTCCTAATTTAGGGGTAGCTTTAGTATGAATATGTCTATGCCCTTCATCACTTCTTGGTATGTCCATTGCTCCTATATGTTTTGCTATTCTTTTCATAAAGGGCATTATTAAAGCAGAGCATAAAAACGTTGTTATAACTATTTTTAGAGTCTCTATTATTTGTTGATTCATAGTTTTTCCTCTTTTCTAAAATAATTATAACAAGTGGAATAGATTTTTACAATAAAAGAAAAACAACTTAATATTTTTAGTTGTTATCTTCTAATAATCTAATGTTATCTAAAAGTACTCCTGTTCCTTCTACTACACAAGTTAGAGGACTATCTGCAATTAGAACTGGAACTTTTAATTCTTTCTTTAAGACTTCATTAAGTCCTTTAAGCATAGAACCTCCTCCAGTTAATATTATACCTTTATCCACAATATCTGCGGATAACTCTGGTGGTGTTTGTTCTAAGACATTAGTCGCTGCTTTAACAATTTTATAAATAGATTCATGTAAAGCTTCTTCTGTTTCTTGTTCATTTATTTCAATGGTATTAGGTAGACCTGTTACTAAGTCTCTTCCTCTTACTTCAATTTTGTTCTTTTTATCAGGTTCATATAGGTTTGCAAATTCTATTTTTATATCTTCTGCTGTTTTTTCTCCTATTAATAATTTATATTTTTCTTTAATGTATTTAACAATATCTTGGTCAAAAACGTTACCTGCTATGCGAACTGAGGCACTATTTACGATATCATTTAATGAAAGTATGGCAATATCAGTAGTACCTCCTCCAATATCTATTACCATGTTAGCACTAGGCTTAGATATATCCATACCTGCTCCTATTGCTGCTACTTTAGGCTCTTCTTCTAAAAATACTTTTCTAGCACCAGTTCTCTCAGCTGCTTCTTTAATAGCATTTTTTTCAACAGGAGTTACATTAGTAGGACAACATATCAATATTCTAGGTCTTGATAAAAAGTTCCTAGCATGGATTTTTCTTATAAAATAGTCTAACATTATTTCGGTAATCTCAAAATCAGCGATTACGCCATCTTTCATAGGCTTAATAGCTTTTACTTTCTCAGGAGTCCTACCTAGCATTTCACTTGCTTCTTTGCCTACAGCTACTACTTTTTTATTATCAGTATCAATAGCGACTACACTAGGTTCATTTAAAACTATTCCTTGTCCTTTAATATAAATTAATACATTTGCAGTTCCTAAATCTATACCAATATCTTTTGATAACATTCTATCACGTCCTTTTACTGTTAATATTTTAGCAGAAATATAAACTATTGTAAATTACTTTTCTAAGAAAAAAACGGCATTTACTCCGTTTCTTCATTAGTGTTACTATTATCGCTTGTATCTTCAGTAGTGGTATTATCAGAAGTACTTTTTTCAGTAGTATCACTAATTACTTGATCAAAGTATTTGCTAGGGTCTACTACTTCACCTGATTTGTAAAGTTCAAAATGTAAATGGTTTCCTAAATCTTGATCAATTGTATTTGTTCCACTTTTACCTATTACTTGTCCTTGTTTAACTGTATCGTTCTTTTTAACTGATACTTCACTTAGACTTTGATAACTACTAATGAAGTCATTATCATGCTTTATTTCTACAACTGTTCCAAGAAGTTCATCTTCTCTTACATCTACTACTGTTCCATCTAAAACTGATACTACATCAAAGGTATTTTCTAGTCCAAAGTCCATACCAGAGTTTTGAATGTAAGTGTTTTCGTGATAAAGAATTGATTTTTCTTGGCTGTCGGCATTAGCTTGATAATCATAGAAGTATTTAAGAACTTGGACATTTTCATCTGTATATGGCTTTACCATTTTAACGTCCTCTTTAATTACTTCTCTATCCTTTTCATCATCATCAATTATAGATGAATTAACATATTCTATGTCTTCTTCAGTAGGATTATTCGCTTGCATATTTTGACTTACATAGAAAGCACTCATTCCTGTTAGTGAGAAAGCAATTAGGTATGCTCCGATAATAGCTCCTTTTTTTAATCTTAATTTTTTCATTAACATCACCTCATTAAGAGTTTTAACGAAAATCTTAAAATTATACTTTAAATTTTAATTTTTAAACAATTATAGCAGATTCATATAAGTCATAGATACAGTTTGTTACTAGGTAGATTAAGGAAATTGCTAAAAAGAAATAAAATACTCTTGCTTGCCAAATTTTATTTTTTTTAAAAATAGCATTTATGTTAATGGAATCTAAACTCCAAATAACAATAATTGTTACGATAAAATATAAAAAGTATTTAACGCTCATTTCCTACCTCATATTCTTTTATTTCATTTATTCTTCTAATATGTCTTTCTTGATTTGAAAATGGAGTTGTTATAAAGGTAATAATTAGGTTATATGCTGTATCTACTGACATATTTTCATTTAAGCAGATGATATTAGCATCATTATCTCCTCTTGTTTCTATTACATCTTCTAGCGATAAAACTCTAGCGGCACGCACTCCTTTTACTTTATTGCAGGCAATAGATATGCCGATACCGCTACCACAGATAGCAATACCAAAATCTATTTCTTTATTAGCAAGAGCTTCTCCTAATTTAAATGCATATAAAGGATAATCTACATTTTCTGTTCCTTTAGCACCATAATCTATTATTTCGTAATCTTTTTTTAATTTTTCTAAAAGTTCTACTTTTAATTTATAACCTCTATGGTCATTAGTTATTCCTAATCTCATATTCTCCTCTTTTCTATTATTGTGGATTTAAACACTTATATTATAACATAACATAAAAGAAAAAAGCAGTAGGCACTGCTTATTCTCTAATCTTTTTTATTAAAACCATATTTCTTATTAAACTTCTCTACTTGTCCTGCTTTAGATGCTCTTCCTTGTTTCCCTGTATAGAATGGATGACAATTTGAACATACTTCAACATTTATTTCATCTTTATTAGACATTACTTCAAATGTTGCACCACAAGCACATGTTACTTTACATGGTCTATAGTTTGCTGGATTATTTTTTGCCATTTTTCTTCTCTCCTTTCGCCATGATAATTTATTTATCATAGAAATTATCCCCTTAAGGAACTAATTCGCTACTTAATATATCAAATTATTTAAGATTTGACAAGGTTTTTAACAGATTTTCATACCTAAATATTAAATCTAAAGTAGTATTTACGAAAATTCGTAACTAATTTATTACATTTTTATCTTGCTATCTAGAAGTCAATATGATACTATTAACTTAGGAACATTTAATAGTTGGGTGAAGCCAAACTCTATAAACGAGGGAGGTGTTACAATGAACAAGAAAGATTTTTTAATTTTTTCTTTAGTAATTATAATCTTCCTTTTACTATTCTTACTGTTTATAGTATTAATATAAAAGAAAGTCACCTAACTCACAACGTGGATTAGGTGGTTTAACAATTATATGTTGGCTCACTCAACACGGTAATATTAAGTGTTCCTTTTACTATTGTATAAAAATTTTTCTTACATATACATCTTATCACATAAGTATCTTTTTAGCAAGAGGGTTTTCACTAGAATTTAATCTATAGATAATCCTCTATTATTTTTGTTGCAATCATTTGATAAGCTTCTGTTGTTGGATAAATGTTAGTAGGATTATCTATGTAGTTTTTATTTCTTTTAAATAGATTATAAATATCTAAGTACTCTATATCATAAGTTTTACAAAGAGCTTTAGTTTTGGTTATTAAATAAGTATAGAGTCTTTCTGTTGTTAAACTTTCCTCTTCTAGAGGATTATAAAATCCTATAAATATTATATCTTCTTTAGCATATTTTCTTAACTCTTTAAAAAGAGCATCTAACTCTTCAATAATTTTATCTACTATAGTAGTTATTTCTTTGTTAGATAGGTTTTCCACAGTTACTGTGGATAAAGTTAATTCTGTTAGAATATCATCCATTCCTACTGATAAAGTTACTAATTCAGCTTCACGGAGACATTTTTTTAAAGATAAAGATTTACCATCTTTTTTTATAGTCCAATTTGTTTCTAATTTATTTTCTAAATCTACTATTCTTGTGCCACTTGTAGAAAAATAGTTATTATAGCTTTTTAGTAAGTCTTTATCTTTAAGATAATTAGATAGATAGTTACTATAACCATAGTTAGTGTTACCATTGGAGTCTATTCCAACACTTAAAGAATCTCCTATCGATATATATGTTATCTTATCAGTATGATTAAAGTAATAGATTGTATATACTAAAAGGCAGATGATTAAAAGACAAAGTATTTTTTTCATTTTTACCTCCAAAAAAAGACTAGAGTCATATATTATAATTATATTTCTCTAGTCTCTTTTTAATGCTTCTATATGTCTTTTAATTCAAGATTTGCTCCTACTCCTAGGAGTTTTTCAACAATATTTTCATAACCTCTTAAAATGTGTTCAACATTAGTTATCTTTGTAGTACCACTTGCCATTAAGCCAGCGATTACTAAAGATGCTCCGGCTCTAAGGTCAGTGGCAACTACATCTGTTCCTGTTAATTTGGTTGGACCAATGATAGTTGAAGTTTGATTTTTTACTCTTATATCGGCACCCATTTGATTTAGATATGGTATGTGCATAAATCTATTTTCATAAATTGTTTCTTCTATTTTACTTCTACCATTACACATTGTAAGAAGTGGTGTTAGTGGTTGTTGAAGGTCCGTTGCAAAACCTGGATATGTTTGGGTTTTAACATTTACTGGTTTATAGTTTTCACCACTACTTACAATTATATAATCTGCTCCAATATCTAGGAAAACTCCCATTTCTTCTAATTTACTAGTTAAAGCTTCTATATGTTCTGGAATAATATTAGATATTTTTAAATTGTTACCGATGGCAGCGCCAAGGATTACATATGTTCCTGCTTCTATTCTATCAGGAATTACTTCGTGGAAGCATTTTCCTAACTTTTCAACACCAATAATTTCAATACTACTTGTTCCTGCTCCTCTTATTTTAGCACCCATGTTGTTTAGTAGGGTTGCGACATTAACGATTTCTGGTTCTTTAGCAGCATTATCAATAATAGTTGTTCCTTTAGCAAGAACAGCTGCTAGCATGATATTAATTGTGGCACCAACGCTTGCAAAGTCTAGATAGATATTAGCACCCTTTAACTCTTTTGCTTCTACGGTATAAATATTTTCTTTGTTAGTAACTGTAGCACCTAATGCTTCAAAACCTTTAAGATGAAGATTAATTGGTCTTGCTCCTATTGAACAGCCTCCAGGTAAAGCCATCGTTACTTTTTTAAATTTACCAAGCATGGCTCCCATAAAGTAGTATGATGCTCTTAGTTTCTTAGTGTACATACTAGGTATTTCTTTGTTTACCATATCCCTTGGATTAATAACAAGACTTTCTGTCGCTCTTTTTACATCAACATTTAAAAACTCTAATATCTCACACAAAGCAGCGGTATCTGTAATATCAGGGACATTGCAGATAGTTACTTCTTCACTTGATAGAATTGCTGCCGGTATTAATGCCACTACACTATTTTTAGCCCCACTTATTCTTATTGTTCCAGAAAGAGGATTGCCTCCTTTTATTTCAAGCATTTTCATAGTTAATCACACACTTTCTACTATATTATATTATTAATTTAATTTTTGGAACTAATATGATTTGGGTTAAAAACATCTACAAGCTCATTAATTTTATCTTTCATAGACATCTCTCCACTACCGATTACTTTCCTTGGGTCATATACACTAGGATTTTCTTTTATAAAGTCTACTACAGCTTTATGCCAAGTTACTTGTAATTCTGTATTTATATTAATTTTACTAATTCCACAGCTTATTGCCTTTTTTATCATATCATAAGGAATTCCTGTTCCACCATGCAATACTAATGGAATAGATAAAGCCTCATTTATCTCTTTCATTCTATCAAAGTCAAGATTAGGTTCTCCTTTATATAATCCATGAACAGAACCTAAAGCAGGAGCGATAGAGTCTATTCCTGTTTTAGCAAGTTCAATGCAGTCTTCTAGAGTTGCTCTAAAGACATCACCATAAACATTATCTTCAGTACCACCAACATGGCCTACTTCTGCTTCTACGGATACTCCTTTAGGATGAGCATAATCTACTACTTCTTTAGTTATTTTCTTATTAGTTTCTAAGTCATATTTACTAGCATCTATCATAACACTAGAAAATCCAGCATCTATCGCTTCTTTACAACTTTCAAAACTACTTCCATGGTCTAGATGTAGGCAGACAGGAATAGTTATATTTAAATCTTTAATTAATCCTTCTACCATACATCTTACAGCATAAAAACCTCCCATATACTTTTTAGCACCTTCACTAACACCTAATATTACGGGAAGATTTTCTTCTTGCATTTTCTCTAAAATATATTTTGTCCACTCTAAATTATTTATATTAAAATGTGGAACGGCATATTTCTTTTCTTTGGCATCTTTTAACATTTCATTAAAATTTACTAACACTATTATCACCTTCATATATATAATAATGCATGTATCTAGTGTTTGTCAAAAGAAAAAGAAAGTTGTTTCTTCCTTTTAATTGCTTATTATTTATTATATTTAATATAAAAATCACACTTTTGCAACTTTTTTTAGACTTTTTATCACACTTTTGCAGGTATTTTTGCTTTATTCATCACACTTTTGTTTAAAATCATAAAAAAAGAAGTGTTATTTAACTTCTTTTACAAGTGGGTTTACAATATGAAATCTTAATGGAAGTATTTCTTTTTTCATAATCTCTTCCATCTCTTCATCTGTAATTATTCTTTTTCTCATAATACTTCACCCAAGTTTAGTTTTTACAATTTTTTTCTTTTTATTCAAAGAAATAAGTAAGTGCTAGTATAAATAGTAAAATACTTCCAATTATATTGGCGACTTTACCAAATTTTAAAGTTAAAAACTTACCGATATTAAGTCCTAAAAAGGTAAATATAAAACTTGTTATTGCAAAGATTGCTCCTGCTAAATAGATATTTTCATTATGAGTTCCTAGGGCAATTCCCACAGAGAAACTATCAATACTAACACTAAGACCAAAGAGAAAAGCATTCGCTAAACTTTTAAAATCTTTTTTCTCTTCATCTAATTCTTTTATATTAAGTAACATCTCAACACTTAGAATAGTAAAGATTATTCCTACTAAAATATCGGGATTACTTATTATATGATGAACAATAAATAGTCCTAATATACTTCCTAAAAGGGGCATAAAAAAGTGAAATACTCCTACTGTTATACTTAAAAAGTTTTTAATTTTATTAGATAGATTTAAGGTTCCATAGACAATAGATAAAGAAAAGGCATCCATACTTAGACCTATCGCTAGTATTATTAACTCTAAAATATCCAAAGTAATCACCTATCAAATTTTATTCAGATAGGTAGATATTTATTATAAGTATTTATCTATCATTTCTTTAACAAAAGATTTATACTCTACTTCATCAGTATTATTATCCTCACCTTCCATTAAACATAAAGGAGGAAATAAAACACACCACCAATTTTCACCATTACCACTTCCTAGAGTTACGACTAGTGACTCATAATAACCTTCTTCATATATAACTCCCTTATAGTTTTTCTCTGGGAAATAATTGATACCATAGTTTACTTTATAGCTCGTGTTTATCTTATTAGTTAGAAGTGTTCTTTCTACTAAAGATTCAAAATGATTTTGATTTTCTTTTAAAATAGTTCTTGCCTCATCAATTGAAGTACTGTTTTTTAAAAGCTTATCTAAATCATCTTCTAAAGCATCTTTAACAATAGTTTTCGCTTCTTGGTCTTCTTTAGTGTTTGATTCTGCTATTACTCTAAATCTTATCGCTTCATCAGGTATTACTATCTCATCACTTTCTTTATTTAAATTAGGTATAAATACTAAGATTAAACTTGCTAAGATTAAATATTTTTTCATATAAAAATATCACCCTTTCTACACTTAATTAATGAGTGATATTTTATATTTTTAATCAATATTTTTTTCGACAAAAAGCATTCTATCTTTAGCGCTTAAATCTTTTTTGATAGTTACTCTACTATTAGGAATAGTCTCTTTGATTAATTCTTTTAATTTTTCTCCTTCAAGATATCCTATTTCAAAGGCAATTAAATAATCATCTTTTAGGTAGTTATTAATATCTTTTAAAATACTTCTATAACAGTCTAGTCCATCGCTTCCTCCATATAGGGCAATGGCTGGTTCATTGTTTTTAACTATTTCTTCTATTTCTTCATCAGTCATAATATATGGGGGATTTGATACTATAACATCATATTTATCTAGAGAAACATTACTAAACCAGTCACTTTTTATAAAGTTAACATCTAGTCCTAGAGTTTTAGCATTAGACTCTGCTACTTTCAAAGCTTCTTCACTAATATCAACTAAAGTTACTAAAGAATTAGGAAAGAAATGTTTTAAAGTTAGTCCGATGACTCCACTACCACATCCTAAATCTAAGATTTTCGGATTAGTTATATTTTTCTTTTCAAGATAGTTTTTAATATTTTCAACTAATTCTTCTGTCTCAAAACGGGGTATTAACACATTTTCATTAACTTTAAACTTTAAGCCATAGAAATTAACATGACCTATTACGTATTGAATAGGTCTATTTTCACTTAAAGCTTTTAAAGATTCTTTATAAAGATTAACCTTATCAACTTCAACTACTTTATCTAAGATAGTTAATAGTTCTAGAGGATTAACTTCTAAAAGTATTGCAAGTAACATTTTAGCATGAGTGCTACTGGTATATTTTTTTCCTAAGACTATTAACTCTTCAACTGTCATTCTTCTTCTCCTGCTAGTTTTCTTCTTTGGTCTTCCATAGTTAAAGCTTCTATTATCTCATCTAAATCTCCATTCATAACTCTATCTAGGTTATTAGTAGTAAAGCCAATTCTATGGTCTGTTACTCTATTTTGGGGATAGTTATATGTTCTTATTTTTTCAGCTCTATCTCCTGTACCTATTTTATTACGACGAGATTCACCTAATTCTTCTTCTTGGCGTCTTAATTCTTGTTCATAAAGTCTTGCTTTTAATACTTTCATGGCCTGCTCTTTATTTTGAATTTGACTTCTTTCATTTTGACAAGTTACAACTGTATTTGTTGGTAAGTGAGTAATACGAACAGCACTATCTGTAGTATTTACTCCTTGTCCTCCACAACCAGATGAACGATAGATATCTATTCTAAGGTCTTGGGGATTTATTTCAATATTAACATCTTCTGCTTCCGGCATTACAAGCACTGTTGCCGTTGATGTTTGAATTCTCCCATTACTCTCAGTTACAGGTATTCTTTGAACTCTATGAGAACCACTTTCATACTTAAGCTTTGAGTAAGCACCATTACCTTTAACCATGAATTCTACTTGACTAAAGCCTCCTGCTGTTCCTTCTTCAGCATTGATTAATTCTGTTTTAAAACCTACTTTATCAGCATATTTAGAATACATTCTATAAAGGTCACCTGCGAAGATATTAGCTTCATCTCCTCCAGCTGCTCCTCTTATTTCGACAATAACGTTTTTATTATCGTTAGGGTCCTTAGGTATTAAAAGTATCTCTAAATCATGTTCTAACTTTTCTTTCTTTGCTTCTAAATCTTTTAACTCTTCTTTAGCGATATCTTTTAATTCATCATCTTTTAACATTTCTTTAGTCTCAGGAATAGCTTCAAGTACTTTCTTATATTCACGATACACATTAACTGTTTCTTCTAAATCAGACATCTCTTTTGATAATTCTCTTGTTTTATTAATATCTTTTAAGACTTCTTCACTCATTAGTTCTTGTTGTAAGTCCATATATTTCTTTTCAGTAGCTTCAAGACGTTCTATCATTATAACCAGTCCTTTCTTTTTCTTTGTAATTATAGCATAGCTTCCCTTTAAATACAATCTTTGTTTTTAAAGAAAAAGAACTAAATATTTTAGTTTTAGTTCTCTTCTAATTCATCCTCATCGACAACAACTAAATCTTTTAAATCTTCATTAGCATCATCATAGTCATCATCTTCATCTGTATCACCAGAGTCATAATTATCTTCCTCTTCTTCATCTGGTAAGATAGTATCTTCTTTTATTTCTTCTTCCTCATCTTCTTCGTCTTCATCTTCTGTTACTTTTACGATTTTATCAGAGGTATGACGACTTCTTAGGTCCCAACAACCATCTTCTAGTAAGATAAATCTCTTATCAGTTGTAAGAAGGGTATAATAGTCACCTATTTTTTCTTCAAAAGTTTTATCAGGAAGTTCTAGTAATGTTACTACTTTTTTGAAAAGGTCAGCAGTATTCATTTTACCTTCTTCTTCTAATATATAATATGTTATATCCTTATGTGACAGTAGTTCTAAATCTTCTTTTTTCATTTTAGCTAACTTCATAAAAATTCCTCCTATAGCTTATAGCTAAGACATTATATGTAATAATTTTTTATTTGTGTATTAAATCAGATAAAGTTATAGCATGAATTAATATAAAAGGCAATACTTTTTTATACATTTATATATTTTTCTAAAATTTGACACTCATTTTTATTTTTTTAACTCTATATATTCATACATATATACACTTATTTCTTTTGTGCCATTTCTCATTATATTTTTATAAGGATTATGGATATGGCCGTGAATATGATAGGGAATTTTGTTTTTATATAAGTAATACGTTATTCCAAATAATCCTTGATGTGCTATATCATATGATGCTGTGCTGTCAAATCTATTATCATGACTTACTAAAATATCAACTTTAGGTTTATCCTTTAAAAAGTCAATACTTTCTTTTTGAGTAAATGAAGGAAAATCTTCTTGTTTATATTTATAACTTCCTTCTATTCCTAATAAAGATACACCTTTAATATTTATTACTTGCCCATTTAAACTATTTATAGCATATTCTGTTAAATAATTTCTATCATGATTTCCTAATAGTCCATAAGTCTTGGTCTTGTCTACACATTTTAATATCTTTTCAATATCAGATGAACTATGGTCTCCTAATAGAATACATATATCATAGTTATTATGTTTAGAAATAAACTGTTTAAAATCATCAAAGTTTAAATCATTGTGTGTATCACTTATCGCTATTATTTTTAGGGAGTTATTAAAGTTATTACAAGCTCCAAAAATTTGATACAATTTATCTTCTTGATTAGCATATTTATTATTAAAGCCATATGGTATATCTTTTTTTGTAGTTTTTTTTAGATATATATCATAATCTTCTTTAGTAGATATTTCTTTATTTTCATTTTTTTTGAAGAACTTAAACATATATTTTTCCTTCTTACATTTTCTCTGGTACTTCAATCGCTAGTATATCAAGCAATTCTTCATTAGTTTCTTTAACTAGTTTAGTTAATGTAAGCCAACTTTCTCTTACCTTTTCATCACTTTCAGTTAAGATGTGGTTCGCCTCATAAAATCTGCTGTATAAACTTGTCAAGTTATATAGGTAATCTGCTATAGAACTTAAATCTTTATTATTATAAGCTTTATGTAAAATATTATTCTTCTCCATTAATAAAAGTATTATTTCTTTTTCAGTATCTGTTGGTTTATTATAGTAGTTATTATAGTTTATACCTTGTGCTTCTGCTTTATTCAAGATAGATTTCATTCTGATAGTATTATATAAAATGTATGGACCAGTTTTTCCTTCTACATCGATAAACTTACTAGGTTCAAAGATATAATCTGTTGTTCTATTAGGTAAGAAGTCAGCATATTTAATGGCAGCGATAGCGATTTTTTCAGCAGTTTCTTCTTTATTATCAATATCTTTATTCATGTGAGTAAGTATTTCTTCTTTAACACTCTTAATAAGTCCTTTTAATGTAGCTGCATTACCATCTCTTGTTTTAAATGGCTTACCATCTGTTCCATTCATTGTTCCAAAGCCATAATACTCTAAAACAGTATCTTTAGGGACAAGACCTGTTTTATAAGATGCTCTAAATACTTGTTCAAAATATAATCCTTGACGCATATCTACTACATACCATATTTCTTTAGGATTAAATCTTTTCATACGAGATGTAATAGTTGCTAGTTCCCTTGTAGCATAAAGAGTTGCACCATTACTTTTAATAACAACAAGGGGTGGCATAGGAGCTTTATCATCATCTTCTATTACTTCAACTATTTTTGCACCTTCACTATCGATTAAATAGCCTGATTTTTCCATGATATCAATAGTTTCTTTAATATAAGGAAAAGCATCACTTTCTCCTTCCCATAAATCAAAGTCGGCATTTAATTCTTTATAAATACTTTTTATATCTTCTATAGACACTTCTTTTATCTTATTCCATAAAGCAACATAACCTTTATTTTTACCATATTCTAACTCAGCGGTTATTTCTCTTACTTCATTCATTATGTCTTCATTTTCTTTAGCTTTATTGCTTGCAGTAGGATAGATTTCTTCTAAATCTTTTCCTGTTATAGGTAACTCATCCCAAGTAGTTTCCTCTTTGCCACTAAAATAGTTAAGATTAGGATATCTTTGTTTTAGTTCATAGATTACCATTCCAGACTGACGACCAATATCGCCAAAGTGAACATCTGATATTACTTCTTTACCAAGGTGTCTTGCTAATCTTTTTATAGCTTCGCCAATATTTGCACTTCTTAAGTGTCCAACATGAAGAGTTTTAGCGATATTCGCACCACCATAATCGATGATAATTCTTTCTTCATTAAGTTTTTCCACATCTTTTGTGGAATCCTTAATAACTTTTTCCACATATTCTGTTAATAACTCATCCTTAAAACTCAAGTTAATAAATCCAGCACCTGCAATATTTATATTTTTGAAGTATCCTGTTTCTTCTAGACATTTAACTAAGTCTTCGGCAATATCTCTTGGTGACTTATGCATTACTTTGGCAAGCTTCATAGCATCATTAATTTGATAGTCACCTAACTCTTTTTTACTACTTGTTATTAATTGTACTTCATCAAGGGGAATACCATTTTCCTTAAATTTATCTAATATATCTTTTTCCACAGTATTTAAAAAATTCATAATATCCTCCATTCTACTTTAAACTCATGTTTAAAGTCATTACCATCTATTTGATATATAACTTCATAAGTTGTATTATCTTTATTTATATTAAATGTTTTCATCGGAACGAAACCTGTTTGTTTTAAATCTTTTAAAAACACTTCAAAATTAGTTTTTTCATTTTCCACAAATTTATAACTTAATATAGTATCTTCTGTTTCTCGTAGCATAATATTATCATCAAGAAAGATAGTTAGAACAGCTTTATTATCTTGATACTGTATTAAGTTTTTCTTTTCATCGAATGTTCCTTTACCTTCAAAAGGTAATTCTTCATCTTTGTTTTTTATTTTCGCTTTTATAAATACATCTTTCATAGAGATTCTCCTTTTATCATAATTAATAGAAGCCGTCGCCGGCTGAACAAACTACCTATAAAACATCGCTGTTTCATTTTTTAAATTATAAAACCTTTTATCTCTTTTTCTGCTAAGATTATAACAAAAAAAAATTAAAGTTACAACTTTTTGGTGTGAATGATAATTTTTTGGACATGATATATAAAGAAAGGATTTGATATGTTATGAAAGTTTTAAAGAAGTGTTTAAAAATATTTATAATTCTTATAGGACTTTTTATTCTTGGGAACATTGGTGTTTATACTTATGCTAAGTTAAGTCCTAAGATTGAGATAAAGAATGCTAATAGTTTTATGTTGTTTGATAGTGATAATGAGGTTTTCTTTCAAGGAAGTGGTTCTAGGGAATGGATTAGTCTTGATGATATTTCTCCATATTTGATAGAAGCGACTATAAACACTGAAGATAAAAACTTTTATAAACATATTGGATTTGATTACTTAAGGATACTAAAGGCGATGGTTGTTAATATAACTAGTGGTACTACTAGTCAAGGTGCTAGTACGATTACCCAGCAGTATGCTAAAAACTTATTTTTAGATTTTGATAAGACATGGAAAAGAAAATGGGATGAGATGTGGTATACAATAGAGATAGAGTCTCATTATAGTAAGGATGAGATACTTGAGGGTTATTTAAATACAATAAACTATGGTCATGGTAAATATGGAATAGAGACTGCTAGTAAATATTACTTTGGGAAGAGTGCTAAAGATTTGACTTTGGCAGAAGCGGCTATGCTTACGGGTATTCCTAAGTCACCTAGTAATTATTCTCCTTTTGTTAATTTAAAAAAAGCGACACAAAGGCAACAGATGATTTTAAAGAGTATGTATGATGATGGTGTTATTAGTGAAGCGGAATATAATAAGGCTCTTGATGAAGAATTGAAGTTTGTAGGTGAGGAAGAAGAGGATGAACTAGAGAGTGTTATGTATTATCAAGATGCTGTTATAGAGGAGTTAAAAAGTTTAAAGGAAATACCGGAATCTTTTCTTGAGACGGGAGGTCTTAAAGTCTATACTAGTCTTGATATGGAGGCACAGAAACAGTTAGAAGAGACTGTTAAAAATACAATGCCAGATAGTGACTTAGAGACTGCTAGTGTTATGGTTAATCCTAATAATGGAAGAGTTATCGCTTTGGTGGGCGGAAAAGACTATAGTAAGTCAGAATTTAATAGAGCGACTGATGCGAAAAGGCAGGTAGGTTCTACGATGAAAGCTTTTCTATATTATGCTGCCTTAGAAAATGGATTTACGGCTTCTACTACTTTTACGAGTGAAGAGACTACTTTTACTTTTAATAATAATCAATCATATTCACCCCAGAATTATAATGGTACTTATGGTAATAAACCTATTTCTATGGCTACGGCAATCGCTTACTCTGAAAATATTTATGCTGTTAAGACACATATGTTTTTAGGTGAAGATACACTTATTGATATGGCAAAAAGACTTGGTATTACTTCTAAACTTGATGAAGTACCTTCTCTTGCTCTTGGTACTAGTGAGATTGGTATGTTAGAAATGGCTGGTGCCTACTCTGCTTTTGCCAATGAAGGATATAAAGTAACACCTCATTTTATTACTAAAGTTGTTGATAAAGAAGGAAATGTTTTATATGAAGCGGATGAAGAGAAAGACCTTATTCTTAATTCTAGTTTAACTTTTATTTTAAGTAATTTGTTAACCGCTACTTACGATGCTAATTTTATTGATTATAACTATCCTACCGCTGTTAATCTTGCTAGTAGAATGACTCATAAATATGCTTTAAAAAGTGGTACTACTAATACCGATAACTGGTATATTGGCTATAATAAAGATATTGTTACGGCAGTATGGTGTGGTTATGATGATGCTAGGGACTTAAAATCTAGCGAATATAAATATGCCCAAAATATTTGGCTTAATACAATGGAAGGCTATATGAAAGATAAAGATGATGAATGGTATAAACAGCCTGATAATGTTGTTGGGGTCTTAGTTAATCCTATTACGGGAAAACCTGCAACTGATAGTGATGAGAAGAAAATTATTGAGTATTATGTTAAAGGAACTGAACCGAGCGTTGATGACCCTGTCTTTGATGAGATAAGTGGAAATACTAGTAGTAATTAGTATATTTTAAAAATAGACACATACAATTACTTTGAGAGGATGATTTGATGAATAATAATTTTGAAACTTATCCTAATCAAAGTACTGACCCCCCTTATCAAAACTTTGATTATGATTACACTCCTAATATGAATAATGTTCCTAATAATACTGTTCCAATTAGTGGAGATATGGCCTATGCTGAAAATATTTTAGAGTTAAATGTAGGGAAAGAAGCAAGTTTCTATATGTCATATTCTGACTCGTTGGAATGGCGTGATAGAGTATTTACAGGAACAATTGTTGGGGCAGGTAGAGACTATGCAGTTGTTAGAGATAGTAATAACCATAATTTTCTACTTTGGACAGTTTACCTTAGTTATGTAGAGTTTAGAGAAGATATTAATTTAAGATAATTTACCCTTCTCTTTTTCTTTGCTATAATATGGTTATATAACAATAGTAGGAAGTGAGAAAATTTTATGGAAAAGAAAACTAACAAGGGGTTGGTTATTACTATAATTCTATTATTAATCATTATAGGTGGGCTTGTATTTTATATTTGTTATGATAAAGGTATAGTTTTTAGTAGTAATGATAATGAGAAAAAACAAGAAGATATTAAAAGAGTTGATGAGAATAGTGATACTGTTGATAATAACAATAACATGAGTGATAATAATGGACAAGATATGACTACTGATGATATTTATAATCAAAAGAAATGTTATGGTACATATTATGGAGAAGGTTATGGTACTTATGAAAATGGTATATCTTGGTCTGAAAAAGCAACTTATGTACTTAATACTGATGGTACTTTTACGGCTACTTTTGGTGATGCAGGAGCTTCTGCTACTCAAGGAATTTATGTTACCATAGGTAATACAATAATATTTATACGTTCTAAAGATACTTTTGGACCAAAAGACCAGGACCCATATTATTATGCTGAAAGTTACGTAATGGCTGATGATTGTTCGTATTTTATAAAAAACAACGGAAGTGGAGCAATATATAAAATACAATCACAATAAAGAGTTACATTAGTAGCTTTTTATTTTCCTTTCTTATAGATTTTAAGCTTTTCATTTGCTATAATACTATTAAGGATGTGATACTAATGATTTATGCTATTATAGGGGGAATTGTTGTATTAATTATTTTAATTTGTGTAATAATGGTTTTAGTTTATAAAAATAAATATAACTTTTTATATATTAAGGTGAAGGAAGCCGATAATAATTTAGATATTTTATTACAAAAAAAAGAAGAGATACTTTTAAAGATTATTCCTATTTTAGAAGAGGCTAAAATAAAAGATATTCCTGAAGTTATTAAATTAAAATCTAAAAGACTTAATCATCATGAGTTATATCAAGAATTAATGGATATGACTACTGAGATTCTAAAGATAATAGATGACTATGAGGATAAACTTGATTTTAAGAAACTAGATGCTTTAGTAGATAAATTAAACGAAAATGAAAATGATTTAAGAGCAGCTTTAAAGTATTATAATGATAATGGCGAAGAGATTATTTATCTTTCTCATAAGTTCCCAACTAATTTAATTAAAACCTTTTCTCATTATCAAGATATAGAGACTTATAAATTAGAGAAAAGAGAAGCTTTTGAAATATTAAAACATTGACCTAGTTGCCAATGTTTTTTTTATAAGTTTTACTATCTTCATATTCTTTTCTTAACTCTTCTAATGTTATAGCATCGTCTCCTATATTAGTCACGATAGTACCATTATCACAGTAAATAATTGATTCAGGAACTTCTAGATTTAAGTAATTAACATAGGGTATTAATCTAGCATCACTTTTACTTTTTTCTATTAATTCTTCATGACTTATTCTTTTTCCTAAATATATCTTTTTGGATATACTATGCTTTTTAGTGTTATATCTTTCTCCATCTATTTCTACTTCTTTAGTATCATAATATTGAAAGGCAATAACATCACTAGTAAATTGTTCTTCTAATGGAGATACTTTATCTACACTCCTAAACCTAGAATCACAACTGTTTAATCTTATTCCATTTGGAACAAATTCTTTTAGATATGTATCTACTGTTATATCTATTTTGATATTATCTTTTTCAAAATGATAATGATTATTATCATGAAAAACTTGATATAGCCTTTCCATTAGTTTAGTTAACTCTTTTGCTTTTTTTACTTCTTCCATTTTTTTACTTCTCCTTTGAACTTATTTTAGTTGTTTTTAAGGATTATAGCAAGATATTTTGATTTAATTGTGTCATAAATAACGATATTTTTCCATTTATTTCCAGTTGTTATACAAAAAAAGTTACTGATAATTGTATCAATAACTTTAGTATAAATCTTTTTTATTTCAGTATTTTTGTATGGCCTTGTTCTAATTTTATATTTGTCGCATTATGAAACTGGTTTGAGATTAAATCAAAAAATTTATCTTTATCATTGCTGACTAATGTATAAATTTCTTCAAATGTTTTATTAATAAATTCCTTTGGTGATAATTCATCTATTGGTTCTTCTTTAAATCCTTTTTGAATTTCTAATTTATTAATAAAATTCATTAATTCATTGATAACAGTTTGAATAAATATATTGTCTATATCCTCATTTTCTTTAGCGGTTAATTGTTCTAGAATACTTTGAATTTCTAGACTTGAAATATTATCATCATTAATTTTTGCGACTTGAAGTTCTTTTTTAGCAATTATAACTTTTTCTTGGTCTGGTATACCATCTTCTTTTGTTATGCTTTTCCATTTTATCGCTTCATATTTCAAATGTATATTATCATCAGTAGTTAAAGCATCGTCATTATTAAAAGTCTTGTTTTTGGAAATTGTTAAGAAATGATGAATACCTTCATCAGTACTACCTGTAAACATGATAGCAGATTTACATACATTTTTATTAAAATATTTAGTAAAATCCTTTTTATTTATATTATATGGTAGATAACTACGGAATTCTTTATTTATCTTTTCAAAACAAACCCCATTAAATTGATGTAATTTATCTTTTATTTCTATGTTATTTATTCCATAAATAATAGTTCCAAATTCATTATAACAATATTTATCTTGTCTATCATTATAGTTTATTAAATGCTGTAAGTCATAAGTGTAATCTTGTTCAAAAGTATTACTATCTTTTATTTGATAAATTTTTGTTAATAGCGATTGTTTTCCTTTTTTTCTTCCTTCTTTTATGTTTTTCTTATATCGTATAACAAATCTTGTATCTGCACTAATACCAAAACCAAAATAATTCTCTCTTTCTTTTTCAAAAGTTAATTCATAATCATCTTTTATAAATGTTAGTTGCGAAATTATTGGTATGGTTGAATTTGTATAATACAAGCTTTCTATTCTATAGTTAGGATTAGTAATAATTACATTAATAAATTTGGTATTACCACTATAGTTTAAAAGTTTTGCATCTTCTGTATATTTTGATGTAACTGTTGTATTGTCTTTCTTATCTACTACTTTTATAGATGGAATATTATAATCGATTGATTCAATATCATAGTCTTCTAACCTAGTAGTATCTATGGAAATATTAAAAAATTTTAAGACATCAACTATTGTTGCTTTTCCATCGGTTCTTTCTCCAATATATCTTTTATAAGTCCTTTTTATCACTCTTTTTAAATATTCTTCTTTGTCATTATACATAATAAACCTCCCTTGCTATATATCTTACCATATTTTTTATTAGTTGTGGTTAGGATTAAGATATAAACATATAAAAAACTAATTAGTTCTAGTTAATCTATTTTCCAATCTATTGGTTTTAGACCTTTAGAGATTAGGAAGTTATTAGTCTTAGAGAATGGTTTACTACCAAAGAAGCCATTGTAAGCAGATAGAGGTGAAGGATGGGCTGACTCTACTATATAATGATTTTTATTAGTTATTAGTTTCTTTTTATTTCTTGCAAAAGAACCCCAAAGAATAAAGACTACTGGCTCTTCTTTTTTATCTAATAATTCTATTATTTTATCAGTAAATATTTCCCAACCTTTATCTTTATGAGAGGCGGCCATATTCGCTTGTACTGTTAAAACGGCATTTAGAAGTAATACTCCTTGGTCTGCCCAAGGAATTAGACTACTTGTTTTAGGAAAAGGTATTCCTAAGTCATCATTTAACTCCTTAAAGATATTTTGTAATGATGGTGGCTTTCTAATACCATTTTTAACAGAGAAAGATAGCCCTTCTGCTTGATGTTCTCCATGATATGGGTCTTGTCCTAGTATTACGACTTTAACATCTTTATATGGAGTATGTCTTAAGGCATTAAATATCTCATTTTTAGGTGGATAAATAGTCTTTTCTTTATATTCCTTATTAACAAAATCTATTAATTTCTTAAAATAGTCTTTATTATATTCATCTTTTAAATAAATATCCCAATCATTTCCAATCATACTTCTCACTCCTACTTATGATAGTTTTCATTATTTCTTATTTTATATGTTCTATAAAGTTGTTCTAGTAATATAACTCTAAATAGTTGATGAGGAAAAGTTAATTTAGAAAAAGATATACTATAATTCGCTCTTTTCTTTACTTCTTCACTTAGGCCATAACTTCCTCCTATTATAAAGGTTATATTACTATTCATCGCTTCTAAGGAACATAATTTAGTAGTTAATTCTACTGATGATAACTCATGTCCATTTATGTCAAGAATAATAACATTATCAGTTTCTTTTATGTGCTTTAAAATGAGTTTACCTTCCTCTTTTTTTACTTTATCTATTTCATTGTAACTACTATCAGGTAGTTCTACTATGTCTAATTTTGTATATTTAGATAGCCTCTTTTTATATTCATCTATCGCCTCATTTAAGTATTTTTCTTTTATTTTACCTACACATATTAACTTTATCATACATTACCTCTATTTCTTCTAATGCCTCATTTTGTTTGGCTACTAATATTTTAATATCACTTCTATCTTGTAGAGCAACTCTAGTTGTTGTATAAGCAAGTTCTTCTTTATTGTTATGTTCACTTAAATGAGCGAGAATTATGTACTTAGTACTATCTCCTACTAATCTCTTTAAATATTTTGAAGTTGTCTCATTAGACAGATGCCCTTCATCACTAAGTATTCTTTGTTTTAAGTAATAAGGATAAGGTCCATCCATAAGCATTTTCTCATCATGATTACTTTCTATATAATAAATATTTCTGTTAGTAAGTAATTTAAAATACTTACGATTTAAGTATCCCGTATCTGTTATATATACTAAGGAACTTCCATCATCTGTTATTAAGAAACCAACTGAGCCTTTGGCATCATGACTTGTCTTAAAGATGGTTAGTTCTGTACTATTTAAGTGCATAATACTATCATAAAGTTCTATTCTTTCTTTATCTATATCTACTGTTAGTTCTTTTATAATATCTTTATTTGCATAAATCTTAAAGTTGGTGTGTTTTAAAAGAACTTTAAGACCACTTGTATGGTCATTATGAGCATGGGTTAAAAGGAGGGCATCTATATCATCTAAGTTTAAGTTCATCTTCTCTAATTCTTTTTTTAACCTTTGATAGGTAATTCCTATATCAATAAGAAAGCGAGCAGATGCTGTTTCTATTAAGGAACAGTTTCCTTTAGATCCACTCGCTAGTACTTTTATTTTCATTAGAATAGACTCATCGGATTCATAGAAGATGAACCACGGCTATATGGAAAGCCTCGCCATAAACCGAAGTGTAAGTGAACTCCTGTAGCTGCTCCTGTCCTACCCATCGCTCCAATAGTATCTCCTTGCGAAACTTCTTGTCCTACACTAACATAACGTTCAGCAAGATGAGCATACATTGTATAGTAACCATTGTTATGATTAATAACAATATATTCACCATTATCATATTTATAAGATGATGCTACTACTATACCATTATTAGAGGCATAAATTGGTGAGCCGAAACCGGCACCTGCTATATCCATACCATCATGAAGAGTTCCCCAACGATAAGCATATGGACTACTTATATAGTATGGAGTTCTTGTAGGCCATAACCAGTATCCTTCTACTTTACTGTTACTACTTAATCCACTGTTTACTCCTCCGCTGCTTCCTCTTTGTTTAGTACCTTTAACTACAATTCTCTTAACAGGCTCTTTTAAAACTTGAGTAGCATTATTATCAATAACAGCACTTTCTACTTGTCCATTAACCTTTTCTACTTTTGATGTTACTAATTGAGATCCATTTACTCCTTCTTGAATTGTTTCTTCATAGGTAGAATACTGGGTATTATCATATCTTGTCTCTGTTTCATAAGGTATATCCTGAGTTGTAACTTGGTGATCTATTTCTACTAATCTAAATTGTGGTTTAATAATACTTATTGTAACATTTTGTCCTTCATATAGAAGGTTATTAGCATCTGTAAACTCTGGATTAGCGATTAAGAACTCTTCATTAGATAGTTTGTTATTGAAGGCGACATCACTGATTGTATCTCCTGCTTGAACGGTATATTTTTGTTGTTCATCTAGAGTTCCAAATAGTAAGTATTTACTTAAATCATCAACATTTTCATAAATAGTTTCATCTGATGGAATATTTGTTTCTTTTATAGTTACTTTGTTTTCTATATAAATATTTTCTATAACTGTTCCTGTTTTGCCACTTTCAATTTCTTTTTGGTCATTATTTAGATATTTATCATAACTATCACTATCTACAAATGACCTTATCGTATTATCCATTGCTTCTTCAAAAACTTTTTTATCTAAAACATAGATAGTTTGGTCTTTTCCTTTTATTGTTTCTCCTTCTTCATTAGTACTATCAAGACCTTCTATTGTTATAGCATATCCTTTAATAGTAAATGGCTCGATGTCCTTAATTTTATTGTATATTTCTTCTGTTGTAGATATGTTTTCATTATAGGTTACATCTTTTACTACTTCTAAGTCTTCTGGAGCATAGACTTTGTCAGCTTTGTATTTATCTTTTAAAGTCTGTTGTTCTTTATCTATATAATCGTCTAGTGAGTCTTTATCATCTATTAATCCTACTGATTTACCGGCTAGATAAACACGATAAACGTTTTTAGGGGTTAATGTTTCTTCTTTGGGAGTTATAAATATTATAATGAGACTTACCATTAAGGCAACTATGATTGTAATTATAGTTTTTATATTCATCTTATTCCTCCTCTATTTCGTTTTTGCTCATATTTAAGAATGTAGATGTATCTTTTTTAAATAGTAACTGAATGGTAGCTTGAGGTCCGGCACGATGCTTAGCGATTATAAATTCACTGATACTTGTAGCATCGTTTTTAGCTTCTTTATTGTAATAATCATCACGATAAAGGAAACCTACAAGGTCGGCATCCTGCTCTATTGAACCTGACTCCCTTAAGTCTGATAGCATTGGTCTTTTATCTTCTCTTCCTTCAACACTACGAGAAAGTTGGGCTAGGGCAATTACGGGAATATGTAACTCCATCGCAAGAGTTTTTAGACTTCTTGAGATATCTGCTACTTCTTGTTGACGATTGGCTCCATAGTTTTTACCACCTGATATTAATTGAAGGTAGTCGATTATTACAAGGTCAAGGCCATCTGGAGATGATGCTAAACGACGACATTTCGCACGTATTTCTCCAATTGTTATACCTGGAGTATCATCTATATATAGTTTAGAATTATCTAATCTACTAACTGCCTGGTCAAATCTCTTCCAGTCATTATTTAACATTTTACCAGTTCTAAG
Source organism: Candidatus Onthousia excrementipullorum (assembly GCA_018712385.1). Taxonomy (GTDB): domain Bacteria; phylum Bacillota_I; class Bacilli_A; order RF39; family UBA660; genus Onthousia; species Onthousia excrementipullorum. The sequence continues at coordinate 96,071 of DVHC01000062.1, forward strand.
TTTGTATCCTTCTATTTGTCCAAGAGATGAGATAATACGATTGGCAAGTTGTTCTGCTCCCATTTCAAGGTTGAATACAGCGACTGTTTTATCTGTGTGTGTTGTTACATAAGTTGCAAGATTAAGGGCAAAGGCAGTTTTACCCATACCAGGACGAGCGGCAAGGATTATAAGTTCATTTTCATGAAGTCCTGCTGTTACTTTATCAATATCATACCATCCTGTAGGGATACCTGTTATTTCTCCTTTCGCTTCGGCAAGCTTTTGTAAGTCTTCTTCAGTCTTTTTTAAGACTTCACCTATAGATTTAAACTCACTAGCTTTTCTATTCTTAGCGATAGTTAAGATTTTACGTTCGGCACTATCTAAGATATCACCTATACTTTCTTCACTATTATATCCCATGGTAGCGATAGATTCTGCTGTTTCAATTAATCTTCTAAGAAGAGAAGCATTATCTACTTCTTTTATATAGTATTCTACATTAGTAGCGGTTGGAACAAAGGTTGTTATTTCTGTTAAATACGCAACTCCTCCTACATCATTTAAATAGTTTAGTTTAGTTAATTCTGTTGTTAAAGTAGTTAAGTCAACAGGTGTTTTTTCTTCAACTAATTTTTTTAATGCTGTAAATATTTTAGCATGTCTAGCATCATAAAAGTCAGTCTCATCTAAGGCTTCTATAGCCATTAATAAAGCATTATTTGAAAGAAAACAAGAACCTAAGACACTTTTTTCTGCTTCTAAATTGTGAGGGCTTGGTCTTACAGCCATATTATCACCTACTTAACTAAATGTATTTTTACTTTGGCAGTTATGTTTTTATATAGCTCTACTTCGATATTATGAAAACCTAAAGATGAAGGAGAACTTGTTAGTTTAATCATACTTTTATCAAAGTCATAACCTTTTTCTTTTAGGGCTTCTTTTATTTGTTTAACACTAATACTTCCAAAGACTTTATCATTATCTCCTGTTTTAACTTTAAAAGTTAAAGTTACTTTCTCTAATTTTTCTTTTAAACTTATTGCTTCTTTCTTAGCTTTTTCCTCTTCTTCTTTTTTAGCTTTGTTTTCATCAGCTAGTTTCTCTAAAGAGGTTTTAGTAGACTTAATCGCATAGCCTTTTTTTATTAAGAAGTTTTCAGCATATCCATCTTTTACTTCTTTTATTTCTCCCTTTTTACCTTGTCCTTTTAAATCTTTTATAAAGATTACTTCCATGCTATTCCTCCTCTTTTTTTAAGATTTGTTTTAGTTTAGTCTCTACTTTACTAATAGTACTATCACTTATTCGTGTTGCCCCTACGGTCTTGTTTCCGCCACCACCTAATGGGGTAAGTATTTTAGAAATGTCATAGTTACCTAGACTTCTACCACTAATAGAGATGGTTTTAGAAGTAGTTTTGGCAATAACAAATGATGCTTCTATATCGTTAAAGAATAGAAGGGTATCGGCTATTTTAGCGATATCTTCTCTTCGATATACCATGTAAGGACTACCTTTAGCGATAGCGATTCTATTATTTATAATATCGACATTAGTAATTACTTTTTGTCTTTCAATGTACTCTTTTAAATCTTGTTTTAATAGATACTGAACTTTCTTAGTACTGGCACCCATACTTGATAAGTAATAGGCAGCATAGTAAGTCTCAGAATTTGTTTTTAATGTAAAGTTATTAGTATCTAAGACAATTCCTGATAATAAAAGAGTTGCATAATAAGGGTCAAGTTCCATTTTATAGGCTTCTATTAGATTAGTAATCATTTCACAAGTACTAGAAATATCATTATCTATTATCATAAGTCCAGCATCAATTGATGTTTCTCCTAGTTCATGATGGTCTAATATTACTATATTTTCTTTATCAAAATAATTAATAGCATCTCTTGCTTGGACCAATTCTTCTTTATTTGTATCTAATATTACTAATAGATTTTTCTTACTTCTTATATAAAGATTATCTTCTATTTCACTATCTTTAATTATATTTAGGCATCCTTCTAGTTCTTTAAATACTTTAGAGACACCAGATTCATGCTTTGTATCATTAATAATTAGAAAACAATTTTTATTTAGTTTTTCTAAGATAATGTAAAGACCTATAGAACTTCCTAGGGCATCTAAATCTAAATCTTTATGAGCCATAATAAAAACTGTTTTTGCAGATTTTAATTTTTGCTTTAGTTCTTTTTTTCTTTCTATTAATTTCATTAGATCCTCCTTTTATCCCTTGTTAATATTATATACCATTTTAAGGTAGAAGTAAAACTTGTAATGAAAAAAGTAAATAGATGTTTCTATTTACTTAGTAAATGGTAATAGACCAATAGCTCTTGCTCTTTTAATTTCTCTTGCTATATGTCTTTGATGACGAGCACAAGTTCCTGTTACACGACGAGGAACAATTTTACCTCTATCATTAATAAATCTTCTTAATGTATCAACATCTTTATAGTTAACGTCTTTTCCAGCACACATTATACATACTTTCTTTTTACGACGTCCAAATTCTTTATGTTCTTTAAAGTCTTTAGCCATAGACTATTCCTCCCTTCTTTTAAAATGGTAATTCACTATCATCTATTTCAATACTTGCTCCAAAGTCTTTATATGGGTCATTTGAAATATCTGTTCCATTATTTGATGATGGTGTATCAGTAAAGTCATATGGAGTAGGTTCTGATGGAGTAGATGGAGCGGATGTCACTCCACTGTTATAGTTGTTAGTATTAGTTCCTTGAGAGCCATTATTATCTCTTCTTGAACCAATAAATTCAACACTATCAGCGATTACTTCTGTAACGTAACGACGTTGTCCATTTTGGTCATCGTAATTACGTACTTGAATACGTCCTTCTACTGCTACTTGACTACCTTGTGATAGATAGTTTTTAACGCTTTCAGCTTGTCTACGCCATACTACAACTGGTATAAAATCTGCTTCACGCTCTCCTGCTTGGTTAGTATAAGTTCTATTAACAGCGATAGTAAAACTTGCTACTGCTGTATTATTACCTGTATAACGAAGTTCAGGGTCACGAGTTAAGCGACCTATTAAAAATACTTTATTCATAAATACCTCTTTTCTTAATCGTCTAATTTAATAACTAAATGACGTAAAATGTTTTCATTTAGACGAGCTAGACGATCAAATTCAGAAATAGCTTCATGAGTTGCTTCAACAACATATAAGAAATAATAACCATTTTTATATTTGTTCATTTCATATGCTAATTCTTTTTGTCCCATTGCTTTTTCTTCATTAATCTTGCATTTTCTATCAGTTAAAACTTTCTTTAGATTTTCTGCTTCTTTTTTTATAGCAGCCTCATCTAAATCTGGTTTAACGATAAACATGATTTCATAATTTGTCATTAAACGTACACCTCCTTCTGGACATAAGACCTATTTCTAGGTAAGGAGTAATTAAATACTCGCTAGTATTATAGCAAAAGAAAAAAGAAAAGTCTATCTTTTTCTTTAGTTTTTTGTAATTAATTATGAGACTTAATGTTAAGTCTTTTAGTATTTATAAATTTATAGCACTTATTTATTTTTCTTTGTATAACTAGTACCTTGAAATTCTTCAACTCTTCTAATAGTGTCTTTATCCATTCTATCAACTTCTGTTAAGGTTATACATTTCATTACATCATCATAATATATCTTATCATTTACTTGATTTTTATTAAGTTCTCTTTCTTCTTTTAAAGCTTCCAAACTATTAATACTTTCTTTTAAAGCTTGTATTTCTATTTTCTCTAATGGCTCTGTTAAACATCTTCTTAAAGTAGCTTTCAATTCAATCTCCCGTTGTTTTACTAGTAGTATTGGATTACATGATAATGAATAATCTTTTAATAAACTTATAATTTGGGCATAACCATTTAATAAGTAATCTATATAATTAACAAGAGGTGTGGGCATATATTCATCATATTCTATCACATATGTTTCAAAATAATCTTTAGGTTCTTCAATTTTTCTTGAATGATAATTTTTAAAATAAATACCTTTTGGCATGTTAAAATCTAATTCTGATTCATATTGATATCTATGATGAATGATATTACTACAGTTATTAATTATTTTTTCTCTTAACTCTATTAAATTTTCTTCATTGATTTCTACTTCGTATTTTATTAATTCATCATCTGTTTCTTCTATATAATACATAAATAATCCCCCTATACATTAAATCTAAAATGACAGATATCTCCATCTTGCATTAAATAGTCTTTTCCTTCAAGTCTTGCTTTACCTGCTTCTCTTGCTTTTAATTCACTACCACACTCTATTAAATCTTCATAGGAGATAACTTCTGCTTTAATAAAGCCTTTTTCAAAATCTGTATGGATGATACCAGCACAGCTTTTAGCATTCATGCCTTTTTTGAAAGTCCATGCTCTTACTTCATCAGGTCCTACGGTAAAATATGTGGCAAGTCCTAATAAGTCATAGGTTGCAGCGATTAGAGAGTCTAATCCACTTTTTTCTAGTCCTAGTGCTTCTAACATTTCTTTAGCATCCTCATCTTCTAGTTCACTTAACTCTTCTTCTACTTTAGCACATATTTCTATTACTTTAGCATTTTCTTTGCTAGCATATTCTTTAACTTTTTTAACATAGTCATTATCTGTACCTAAATCACTTTCATTAACATTGGCAAGATAAATCAAAGGTTTTTCGGTTAGAAGATTAAAGCTTTTGATAATAGATTTCTCTTCTTTTGTTAAGTCAATTAGTCTTATTGGGGTATTTTCTTCTAGAGCTTTTCTTAATTTTTCTAGAGTTTCATACTCTAAAAGTTCATCTTTATCTTTACTCATTCTAGCTTTTTTACTAATTCTACCTATTCTATTAGTTACTGTTTCTAAGTCTGCTAGCACTAATTCTAGATTAATTGTTTCAATATCTCTTATAGGGTCTACATTACCATCGACATGGATTATATTACCATTATCAAAACATCTTACTACTTCGCAGATGGCATCTACTTCTCTTATATGTGATAAGAATTTATTACCTAGACCTTCTCCTTTACTTGCTCCTTTAACAAGTCCTGCTATATCAATGAACTCATAACTTGTATAGATTGTTCTTTTAGGATTATACATACTTGATAATTTATCAATTCTTTCATCTTTAACATTTACTATTCCAACATTAGGGTCAATAGTTGCGAATGGATAGTTTTCTGCTAAGATGTGGGTTTTTGTTAGGGCATTAAACAATGTACTTTTACCTACATTTGGTAGTCCTATAATTCCTGCTTTTAAACTCATAATATTACCTCTTTTCTTCTTCATATTATAGCATTGTTCTATACAATTTAAAAGAAAAAAAATACCTTGCGGTATTTAAATTGTGGCATATACTCCTGGACCTAGTGGTAGTCCTATTAAGTACCAACCTATTATTAGTAAAATCCAAGTTATGGCGATTATTCCAAAGTATGGTAAAAGATAACTTATACTTTTATGAATTGTTATTGGTTTTGTCTTATCTGGGTTATAAACATTTAAGTAACCTATATAAATGGCAAAGCATGCTAGTAATGGAGTTATACCTGCTGTTATTGAAGTGCCTGCTCTTAAGATAAACTGAGCGAATGGTGCTGATAAATTTGATTGCATAAAGGCAGGAACCATAACTGGAGCGAATATTTGCCATTTAGCACTTGCAGTTGGAACAAAGAGATTAGCAAGCCCTATCATAATAATAGCGAATATTATTAAAGGTAGGCCTGTAAAGCCAATATTACCTACAGCACTAGCACACCAAGAGGCAATAACTGTTCCGATATTTGTTTCTCTAAATACAGAAGTAAACTGTGATACAACAAAGATTAACATTAATATTTCTCCCATAGGAGCGAATGTTTCTTTACAACCATTAATGATATCTTTATCGTTCTTAATACTTTTAGCACCTATTCCATAGGCAATACCAACTAGAGTTAGAAGTAAAGCCATCATATAAGTAAAGCCATCTTGAAAATAAGAGTTAGTACCAAATAATTGACCAAGATAAGTATCTTCTTCCATATCAAGTAACATTCCTGAATATGGTAAATTTGGTATTATAGAATAGATAAATAAAATTATTACTATTATTCCTGTTATGATAGCGGCTTTAAGGCCTCTTTTTTCATGTCTATCTTTCTCTATTTTTTGTTGTTCTAATTCTTTAGCATCTACTTCATCGACAACAACTAATTCTTCTGTTTTAGATAATTCTTCTTTTTCTTTATATTTACCAAGACGAGGAGCGATTATCTTTTCTATTATAATAGTTCCAACTATTGATAAAATAAGGGAAAAAGCGATTATTATAAATAGATTTGAGGTTAGACTGACATGAGCGGAAGCATCTATTAGACGAGCGGCTGTAGTGGTATCTGGTATTAGATTAACTTCCATACTACCTACAAAGATAGATACTCCATAACCAAAACTAACACCTGCAAAGGCTGCTATTATTCCTAGATATGGATTTCTATTATTAAGTAAAAATAACATAGCAGATATTGGTATTAAGATAACATAACCTACATCATTTATTAAAGATGAGATAGTTGCTATAAAAATAATAATAAATGTTAATATTTTTTTATCTATCTTAATTAAACATCTTTTACATAGAGTATCTAGAAAACCAGTTGATTTTGCAATACTAAGACCAAATAGAGTTAGTAATAACATACCTAGTGGTGCAAAAGATAAGAAGTTAGTCATAGCATTACTAAATATATATTTCATACCATCGAAGTTTAGTAAATTTTCTACTGTTACTAAGGTACTTTCTAATTCATTAGTTGTAGGACTTATTGTATTATAAGTCGCTTGCATTTGAAAGGCTGAAAGAATAGCACTTAGTACTAAAACAAGAAATGTTAATAGTAGATAAATGGTAATAGGATGGAGATAGAATTTTTTTAATTTTAACTTTCTTCTATTATGATGCATCTTCATTCTCCTTTTCTATTATTTTCTTTATCTTTTTATTTAACTCTATTCTTGGTATAAATACTAATCTACCACAGTTTCTACATTTTAGTTTAATATCGGCTCCTAATTTTACTACTTCCCAGTCATTAGTACCACAAGGATGGCCTTTTTTTAATACTAGTCTATCTCCTAATTTATATGTTTTACTTTCCATTACGAACCTCCATATGTGTTTGTGGCATCTTAATACCTGCTTTAGTTAAAGCATCTTGTAAGTCTTTTCTCATCTTTCTTTGAACATCAAAGTCTTTTCCAGTCTTAGTTTTAACTGCTAATTTATATGTTACAGCATTTTGTTCTAGCATCTCAACTCCCCATAGTTCAGTATTTCCTTTAAGAAAATCATAAGTTTTATCAATTGTATCCATAGTTTTTCTAATAATCTTCTCAACTTTATCTAAGTTATTATCAGAATCTACAGATATTGTAACTTCGGCTAGGGATGGATTTAAACTATAGTTAGTAACTTCTGTTATCATGTGATTTGATATTATTTGGACTGCACCTTTATAATCTTTTATTCTAGTTGTCTTAAGTCCCATTTCTATAACATCACCACGGAAACCATTAATCATGACATTATCACCTATTTCAAATTGGTCTTCCATAACAATAGAAATACCAGCGATAAAGTCTTTTGCTAAGTCTTGGAAGGCTAGAGTAAGAACAGCAGCGACTATTCCTAAACCTGCTAAGATACTACTTACATTAATACCAAAACTATTAAGTAGAATTAAGATTGTTAAAAATATTATTATATACTTTAAACAGTTATTTATAAGACTTAAAGTTGTATTTACACGTTTTTTATTCTTATTTTTTAAATATTTAGTATGTAAAGCTTTAGTAAGAAAAAATGTTATTACTTTGTAAGAAATATAAGCAAAACCAATATAGATTACAGGTCTTACTATATATATAAATATTTCAGAGTCTAAGAATTCTTTCAAGGGGATTACCTCCTTTATTTATCTAAATGCATTATTTCTAGTATTCTTGTTAAGTCATTAGCATTTGTAAAACTTATTTCTAGTTTATTATTTCTTATCTTTACTTTTGTACCTAGTTTTTCACATAAATCACTTTCTAAGTAAGAGTATTCATTATCTTTAGCTTTTGATTTATGAGGTGTTATTTCTTTTTTACGATGATATTCTTCTTTAGAATTGGTTAACTCTTCTAGTCTTCTAACACTTAGATTTTCATTTATTGTCTTTTCTGCTAGACTTATAGCTTGCTCTTTATCTTCAAGCTTACTTAGGACTCTAGCATGTCCCATACTTAGTTCACCTTTTACTACTTCATCTTTTATTTCATTAGGCAAAGTTAAAAGTCCTAACATATTAGTAATATGACTTCTTGATTTACCTACTTTCTTAGCAAGTTCTTCTTGTGTTAGATTAAGTCTAGTCTTTAAGGCATTATAGGCTTCTGCTTCTTCCATAGCACTTAAGTTTTCTCTTTGTAAGTTTTCAAGTAAAGCTATTTCCATCATTTCTTCATCAGTAAAGTCTTTAATGATGGCTGGTATGGTAGTTAAGCCTGCTAGTCTTGAAGCTTTAACACGACGTTCTCCTGCGATTATTTCATAGCCTTTAATACTTTTTTTAGCAATTATAGGTTGAAATACTCCATGCTCTTTGATAGATGAAGCTAATTCATTAAGACTTTCTTCATCAAAGTTTTTACGAGGTTGATAAGGGTTACTTCTTAATTCATCTAGATTTAGATTTACTATCTGGTCTTTTGGAGTGTTATTTATTATCTTTTCTTCTACATCGGCAATATTTAATTGTTCACTATTAAATAATTCTTCAAGACCTTTTCCTAAAGCACGCCTTTTATTTTCCATTTCTATCAATCACTTCCTTTGCTAAGTTTAGATAAGCTTCTGAGCCTTTACTCTTAGGGTCATATACTATTATAGGTTCTCCATGGGATGGAGCTTCTGTTAATCTAATTAGTCTTGGTATAATAGTATTATATACCTTTTCTTTGAAAAACTTTCTAATATCATCTACTACTTCAAAACCTAAGTTAGTTCTTGAATCTAACATCGTTAGTAAGACTCCTTCTATATCTAGATTAGGATTTAATTGTTTTTGAGCAAGTCTTATTGTATTTAGTAATTGCATTATTCCTTCTAGAGCAAAGAACTCACATTGAACTGGAATAATAACAGAGTCACTTGCTGTTAGGGCATTTGTTGTAATTAATCCTAATGATGGAGGACAATCTATTATTATAAAATCAAAATTTTCATCTTTTAGCTCTTTTAGATGATATTTTAATTGGGCTCCTTTTGCAAAACCAGGTTCACTCTGACTTTTTTCAAGTAGTTCAATATCAAGACCTGCTAAATTTATTGTTGCAGGTAGTACATATAGTTTTTTATATTTAGTTTTAATCATGGCATCTTTGGTACTGCATTTATTTGTTAGAACATCATATACACTTACATCTATATCCCCCTTATTTATTCCTACTCCTGTTGTGGTATTACCTTGAGGGTCTAAGTCTATTAATAATACTTTTTTACCAAGGAATGCTAATGAGGCAGAAAGGTTAATACTTGTTGTTGTCTTTCCTACTCCACCTTTTTGATTAACTAAAGAAATTACCTTTGCCATTTTATCACTCTCTTCTTCTATTTGTCTTTTTTATTGTATCAAAAATATGTTATTATGGAAAGAATTTTATCTAAAAAAGTAGATTTAACTCTACTTTTAGCTGTTATTATTTTCTTTAGATATTTTAATAGTTATCTGATAGTTATTAACAAGGTCCATTTCTTCACTATCTACTTTAAAGCCTGACTCTTCTATTTTCTTTAGAGTTTCTCTTACTAGATTTATAGATTCATTTAGAGTATATTTTGGTTTATTTTCTTTTTGTTGTTCTTCACTCGCTTTTACATTGTCGCTAAAGATTGGATTATGAGCGAATGGATTATTAAATGTATCTATACTAGGTATTGATGGTGTCTCTTTAACAGAAGTATTGTTATTGGTATTAACTCCTGCTAGTAAGTTATCCATAGATGTACTAGTAGAATCTTTTAAATCTTTAGTCTCTCCTCCTAAGTTAAAAGGATTATCATTGATGAAAGGAGCATTGGTTGGGGCTGGGGTATCAAACATAGAAGTTGATGGTTCTTGCTTTGAAGGTGCCTCTTTAGCTTCTTCTTCCATAGGTGAGAAAAATTTAAAATTACTTTCTTCTTCTTTCTTTTCTTCTTTAGGGGCAACCTTTAAGAATTCATTAACATCAGTTGTTGGTTTTTCTACGTTGATATCTTGGGCCTTATCTTTTATAGCATTGATATCAATAGATTTATTAGCAGTACTTTCTAAGTTATCATTTATATTTGGTACATCGTAATCAATAAATTTTGGAGGAGTGGAATAATCAATTCCTACACTTGTATTAAAATCATTATTAGGATTTGAATTAGAATTGATATTTAGAGAATTAGTTTGAGGCATAGTAGCACTAACAGGTGATGGATTTAATAAGGCATCTATATCACTTTTTGTTATTTCTTCTTTAGGATTTATTTTTTCCTCTAATTCTCTTACAGTCATTTTTTTATCTATAACTTCTTTTAATAATTGTTTTTGAGTCTCAGGGTCTTTGGCATTTAATAAGGCTCTAGCATGACGTTCTGAGATTTGGTCTTTTAAAAGAGCATCTTGGACTTCATCTGTTAAAGATAAAAGACGTAGTTTATTGGCAACAGCACTTTGACTTTTACCCATAGTTTTAGCAAGTTCTTCTTGAGTCATTTGGTCAAGTTCAAGAATTTTTTGATATGTTTTTGCTTCTTCGATTGGGTTTAAGTTCTTGCGTTGTAAGTTTTCAAGAAGAGCGACTTTGCTACTTTCTTTATCATCCAAATTACGAACAATAGCTGGTATAGTTGTAAGTCCTGCCATAGCTGAGGCTTTATAACGACGTTCTCCTGCTATTATTTCATACTTATTACCAATGTTACGAACAATAATTGGTTGAATTACACCATGTTCTTTGATAGATACTGCTAACTCTTTTAAAGCTTTTTCATCAAATACTTGTCTTGGTTGAAATCTATTTGGAATTATATCATCTAAATGTAAATATACTACTTCGTTTTCTTTATTATCCATATACATACCCTCTTTATTCTATTCTTTTATTTTTCTACTAATCTCATTATATCATTAATTGTACTAGTTTGCTAGGCTTTATTTTTAATTTCTAAAATTGTTCTTACATCTTCCTTATTTGGTAAAGTAAATATCTCTTTATTATTAATATACCAGTTATGTTTTTTCAGAATATCTTTAGATAGTTCTAACTCTTCAGTAACATTTCCTTTCATGGCAAGAAAACTACCATTTTTATTTACTAAAGGCATTGTCCATAATAGTAGTTTAGGTAAGTTTGCTACAGCTCTTGCTGTTACAATATCAAACTTTTTTCCCTCTTTTATTAAGTCTTCAGCACGATTATGATAGGCTTTTATACCTGTTAGATGTAATTTATCTATTAAGTTATTAAGATAATTTACTCTTTTTAAAAGTGAATCTACTAAAGCTATTTCTAAGTTAGGATAAAATATTTTTAAGACTAGACCTGGAAAACCGGCTCCGGTTCCAATATCACATAGAGTTTTAGCTTTTGATAGGTCATATACTTTGGCTAGAGTTAGACTATCATAGAAATGTTTTAAATAGACATCACTTTCTGCTGTTATTCTTGTTAAGTTCATAGTTTTATTTGTTTCTATTAAAGTATTATAAATAATATCTAACTTTTCTAATTCTTCATCAGTTACCTTTAAACCTAGCTTTTCTACTTCTTTTATAAACTCTTCCTTAGTCATTTAGATTCCCCTTTTCTTTAAATAAACAGAGATAATAGCGATATCTGATGGATTAACACCACTAATTCTACTTGCTTGTCCCAAAGTTACTGGTCTAATCTTGTCTAGCTTTTCTTTCGCTTCACTGGCAATATTAGGAATATCTTGATAGTTAATATCTTCTGGTAAAGTTTTATCTTCTAACTCTAACATCTTATTAGCTTCTTCAAGAGATTTTTTAATATAGCCTTCATATTTTATATTAATCTCTACTTCTTTTAGAACTTCTTTAGAGTAATTTAACTCTTTAAAATTAGTTAAGTCTTCTATAGATAGTTCTGGTCTTTTTAATAAGTCATATAAAGTAATACTATCTTTTAAAGGAGATGTATTTAACTTTATTAAGATATCGTTTATTTCTTTTTTAGGAGTGATTTTAGTTTCTTTTAAAATATTTGTTAATTCTTCGATATCTTGCTTTTTCTTTAGAAACTTATTATAAATATCATCATTTATTAATCCTATTTCATGGCCATATTCTCTAAGTCTTAAATCAGCATTATCATCTCTTAATAAAAGACGATATTCAGCACGTGATGTTAAAAGGCGATATGGGTCTTTTACTCCTTTAGTTACTAAGTCATCGATTAGAACTCCGATATATGACTCATTACGTTTTAAGATTAAAGGCTTTTTATTTTCTAGCTTTAGGGAAGCGTTAATCCCTGCGATTAGACCTTGTCCTGCTGCTTCTTCATAACCACTTGTACCATTTATTTGGCCGGCTGTATAAAGATTTTCAATTATCTTGGTTTCAAGAGTTGGTTTTATTTGTCTTGAGTCAATGGCATCATACTCTATGGCATAGGCATATTTTAATATCTTAGCATTTTCTAAACCAGATAGACTATGGACCATTTGTTCTTGAACATAGTGAGGCATACTTGTAGAAAATCCTTGAAGGTACAAATCATCATAATAAATACTTTCAGGCTCTAAGAATAATTGATGACGTTCTTTATCACTAAATCTTACTACTTTATCTTCAATAGATGGACAGTATCTTGGTCCTACTCCTTCGACATAACCACCATACATACTAGATTCATTTAGATGTTCTTTAATTATTTTATGAGTTAAATCGTTAGTGTAGATTAAATAACAAGGTAATTGGTACTTATAGGCAAGAGCGGTAGTGTTATCATATGAGAAAGTTATATCTTCACTACTACCAAGTTCTTCTTGCATTTTAGAGAAGTCAACACTTGCTTTTTCAATACGAGGAGGGGTTCCTGTTTTTAGTCTTAAAATATTAAAGCCTAACCTCTTTAAGAAAGGACTTAAATAATTACTAACTTTTTCACCATGAGGACCACCTGCTGTTTTCTTATCACCTACTAATATTGTTCCTTTTAAATAAGTTCCTGTTGTTAAAATAACGGCTTTTGAAGATATTTCTTCACCATCTTCTAAAATGACTCCACCTACTTTATTATCTTTTATAATAAGTTCTTTTACTAGTCCTTCTTTAATATCTAATTTATCTTGATTTTTTAAGGTCTTTAACATTTCCTTTTTATAGATAACTTTATCGGCTTGGGCACGTAAAGCACGAACGGCAGGACCTTTTTTAGTATTTAACATTTTCATTTGTAAAGAACTCTTATCAGTATTTTTAGCCATTTCGCCACCTAAGGCATCTATTTCTCTTACGACTATTCCTTTAGCAGGGCCTCCTATGGAAGGATTACATGGCATATCAGCAATATTATTAATATTACCAGTTACTAAAAGAGTCTTGTGCTTAAGCCTTGCGCATGATAGGCAGGCTTCTATACCAGCATGTCCTCCTCCTACAACAATTACTTCATAATTCATCTAACATCACTACCTTTATTTTAATTTACTTTTATATTTAATTTATTTAACATCATTTCAGGTTTTCCTATATTTAATTCTTTAGAAACATCCAAACATAATGAATCTATAAAATTTTGTATTTCTTCTTTTTTCTTTTTAATATCAATGTCTTTATCAGTACAAAACTCAACTTCTATAAAATATCCTAAATCTTTGACTGTTTCTAAAACTATTTCATATTCTTTATATTTATAAGTTCTTTTTTTATTATGAATTGTAATTAATTCTTTTAAGCCTATTTTTTCTAAAATGTTCATTGCAATAGATAAATCATCAATTTTTGTTTCATATTCATTAGAATATAACCACCTACCGTTTTTATCAAATTCATCTGTTTTATATGTTATGAAATTATTATTGTCTGTTTTTCTTAATCTTAAGCATTCATTTATTTGATTGTTAGAGTTAGGTTTTAAATTTTTTCTTAGTGGGTCATAATAGTATGTATCTACTACTTCTTTTATACCTAAGTATTCGAACTTATCTAATACATTAATAACTTTACTAATTGGCGAATATACTTCTACTAATATTTCTATTTCTTTCATCCATTTCTCCTTTTACTTTCCTACACAGAAGTTTGCAAATAACTCATCTAATAGCTCATCACTATAGCTTTCTCCTGTAATAGAACCTAGTATATCAAACACTTCTTTTAAATCTATTTCTATTATATCAACAGGTTCATCATTATCTAAACTAACTTTAGCTTGGCTTAAACTCTTTAGAGCTTGTTTAGCAAGGCTCAACTGTCTTTCATTAGCAAGATAAGTGTAGTCATCTTCTTTTATCTCAGATAATTTAAACATACTCTTTATCTCTTCTTTTAGGGGTTCTATTCCATCTAGTGTATTAGTATTAGTACTTACAATATGTTTAAAGTCTAACTTAGATTTATCTATTTTACTTGGTAAATCGTTTTTATTTAAAACTATGATTGGATTTTTGTCTTTAACTTTATCTAAGATAAACTTATCATTATCAGTTAATTCTTCACTAGAGTTTAATACCACTATAATAAGGTTAGCTTTATCTATTAAAGATAAACTCTTCTCTACTCCTATTTTTTCGGCTAAGTTATCTGTGTCTCTTATTCCTGCTGTATCAATTAGGGATAATTCTATACCATCAAAGATAATACTTCCTTCAACAATATCTCTTGTTGTTCCTTCAATATCAGTAACAATTGCTTTATCCTCTTTTAAAAATCTATTTAAAATGCTACTCTTACCTACATTAGGCCTTCCTATTATTATAGTTTTTATACCATTTTTGATAATCTGTCTTTCCTCTGACTTTGTTACTAAGTTCTTTAAATCCTTTTCAAGACTAGTTATTACTTCTTTTAACTCTTTTCTAGTAACCTCTTCTATATCATAGTACTCAGGATAGTCGATATTAACCTCGATATTGGCTAGAACATGTTTTAGTTTATCTCTAAAACTATTAATATATTTTTTTAAAGAACCTTCTAAGGATGATAAAGCTAGTTTCCTACTATTATCAGTCTTACTTTCTATTAAATCCATTACAGCTTCAGCTTCGGTTAAATCTATTCTACCATTAAGAAAAGCTCTTTTCGTAAATTCTCCAGCTTCTGCCCTTCTTCCTCCGTTTTCTATTAATAAATCAAGAATTCTAAGTGTTGTAGCGATACCACCATGACAATTTATTTCCACAATATCTTCTCTTGTAAATGTTTTAGGAGCCCTCATTACTGATACTAATACTTCATCTATATCTTCTTTACCATCATGAATAAACCCATAATTTATAGTATGAGACTCTACTTTTGTTAAATCTTTTCCTCTAAAGATTTTATTTACTAAGGAAATAGCATTATCTCCACTTACTCTTATAATAGAGATAGCCCCTACTCCTAGTTTCGTTGATATGGCAACTATGGTATCAGACATTTTTCATTACTCCTATTCTTTTTACTTTATCTTTATCTTTAGATATACCTAAAGCTTTATAAACTTCTGTTCCAAAGAATGCTTCTTGTTCTCTTTCTGTTAAACTATCTTTTTCATTTAAATATTCTAATTTTATTGATGGTAGTTCTTTTACATTCTTTATATCATAATTATGAGGATTTTCATATACCTTATAACTTAATATATCATTTACTACCTTATCATCTTCGTATACTTTATAAGCTTGCAAAGAGTTCCTTACAGCATTTATATAATTATTTAACTCTTCTATAGTAAAGCTTGCTGGTAATCCTTCTTGTTCCTTTAAATTAATTAAGTGTTTTAGTGCTGTTACAGGAGAGTATAAAACCTTGTCTTCTCTTTCTTTATTATATATTATACCATTTACGGAAATTAGATTTTCAAGATAATTTAATTTTTCTTGATAATATTTTATAGTTATGGGAGTTTCCTCATATTGTTTTACTACTACATAATTATCTTTCAACTCTTCTATTCTTTTTATTAATTCAATGGATTTTATTATATTAGAAGTTTTATCTATTTCTTGTTTTAGGGCAATATATTCTTGTACTGCTTCTAAAGCTTCTAAACTTTTTATCCCATTCTTTATAACATCTATTTCAGTAGTTAATTGTAACTTTAAAAATTCTAAATCATTAATTGTATCTGCAACTATTTCTTGCATATAACACCTTCCTTTCCTTTTTTCAGTCTTATTATTATATAGATATTTTGTGATACTGTAAAGGTCAAATAAGGAAAGTTTTATAAATTAGTCAAAACTTTACAAAAAAAGAACCTAGTCACGAGGTTTTATAACAACACAACGATTAGGTTCTTCTCCTACACTCTCAGTATAGACATATTTATTATTATTTAAAATATTATGTACTAGCCTTCTTTGATATGAGTTCATGGAATCCATCTTTACTTCTACTTTTGTTTCTCTTACTTCTCTTGCTAACTTCTTGGCAAGGCGTTCAACTCTTCTATCATTCTTTTCTTTGTAGTCACTTACATCTATTAAGAAACGATAGTTACTATTTATCTCTTTTGTTAGTATAGCATTTACTACAGTTGTTAAGGCTTTTAAATTTTTACCATCTTTTCCTATTAATAAGGCATCATTAGTAGAATATAAACGATATGTTGGGGTATTATTATTAACAGTTATTTCTATTTCAACATCAAAGCCCATATCTTTTAATAGAGTTTTAATTAATTTTTTTAGATAGTCTTTTACTTCTCTTTTTTCTATTACTTCTATCTCTACTTTTTTAGATAGTAAAGTTTTCTTTTCTTCTTTAGTATTTATTATTAAGTTTTCTTCTAACTCTTGTAAATCTATTTTAGCTTTGTTAACAGCTTCTTCATATGTTTTCCCTGTATACTCGTGTTTATTTACCATGTTTTTCCATCCCCCTCATTACAACAATATTTTGAACAATAGCGAATATATTACCTACTGACCAATATATTCCTAGAGCAGCTGGCATGAAAAATGCAGTTATAATAATAATTACACTCATCATGATAGGCATCATTTTCATTGATGGGTCACTTGCACTATTATTGGTTGTTTTAAACATTAAAATTGTTGAGGCACCTATTATAAGAATAAGAATTATGTACATATAGAAGGTACTACTGCCAAAACCTACTAGTGGCGTTGTTCCTAACTGTATTCCTAGGAAGTTTTCTTCAAATATTGCAGGTACCCTATTTATCGCTTCTAAGAATGCTAATAATAGAGGAAGTTGTATAAATGAGATTAAACAACTTGTTAGAGGATTAAAGTTATACTTTTTATAAACCATCATCATTTCTTGATTTTGTTTTAACATAGAGTCTTGGTCTGTTTTACCTTCATACTTCTTTTGAATTCTAGCAAGTTCAGGAGAAGCTTTTTTCATCATTTCACTTTGTACTGCCATTTTTCTTGTGAATGGGAATAATATTAATCTTATTATAATAGTAATAATGATAATACTTAAAGCAAAACTACCAATATATTTACCTAATGTTAAGATTAAAAATGCTAGTGGTTTAACAAATATTCCAGTCCATAGTCCATCATATTCTGTTGAACCTGGTGTAAATTCTGAACACTTTGGTAAATCTTTTAGTTTAACACCATTTTTTTCATATAACTTTCTAGTTTGTTCATTTTCTGGTTGGCAAAGAATATTTTCTGTTAAAGACTGCCCTGTTTCAGGATTTTTTACCGGTTCATTATCTTTATTTACTAAAGTTGTAGTACATCCTGTTACTAGAAATAGTAACATTATTATAATAATTATCTTTGATTTTATTTTTCTTTTTTTCATACAATGCTCCTTACTTAATTTTATCTAATAAATATTGTAAGCTGCTAGATAGTTCTTGATAAGATAGATTTAGACAGCTGTTTCTTATAATTATAATACAATTATAGTTTTTTTCATAGTTTTTGTTGTAGTTTCTGATAATTGCTCTAACCTTTCTTTTTAGGTTATTTCTAATATGAGCCTTCCCTACTTTCTTTGGAACGGTTATTCCATACTTAGTAGGAGAATCTTTTTTTTCTTTATAAAAGATGACAAAGTTATAGTTCTTTATCTTTTTACCACTTTCTATTACTTCATCAAAGACTCTACTTTCTTTTACTATATACTTCTTGTTCATTTTATCACGTCCCAAATTTAAAAAACACTGCAAAAACAGTGAATTTTATTTTACTAATTCTTTACGTCCCTTCTTACGACGAGCATTTAAAATATTACCAGCACTTGCTTTACGAGCGAAGAATCCATGTTTCTTTGCTCTTCTTCTTTGGTTTGGTTGATATGTTCTTTTCATTATAACACCTCCAGACTTGAAATCTACATTATTATAATAGTTAGTATCTTACTTTGTCAAGAAAATATTTTAGCGACTTTTACCTTTTCTTTCTTCATTCTCATTTGCATCATCATTATTATAATTAAAGATAATTCCTTGAAATAAATCATCTTTTTCTCCTAATGGCT
This sequence comes from Candidatus Onthousia excrementipullorum, assembly GCA_018712385.1. Classification (GTDB taxonomy): domain Bacteria; phylum Bacillota_I; class Bacilli_A; order RF39; family UBA660; genus Onthousia; species Onthousia excrementipullorum. The sequence goes on from DVHC01000062.1 coordinate 114,798, forward strand.
TTAAAGGCGCCACATATGTTAGTTTAATACCAAGTTCTTTATTAAGATTTGGGGCACATACTCTTCTTTTAATTCTCTCTATTTCCTCTAGAGGAAATTTACCTAAATATGACATATAACTATCACTCCTCTTTAAATTTTATCATATTTCTTTTACTTTTTCCACTATTTCCACATGATGTGGAAAACAGATATTAACTTGTGAATTATAATTTTGTGGAAAATGTGGAAAACTCTGTTTTTTGTTGATATATGTCGATTTTAGTTGTGGAGAAATTTGTCGAAAAATTGTGGAAAACTAAAAAATTAAAAATACCTATTCCTTTTTCCACAAATTTAGAGTATTATAATGGTAATTTAGGAATTCAGGTGGGAGGTGATAGGGTGAATGTCGAAATTCTATGGCAAAATGTTCTAAAAGAGATAAAAGATGAACTTTCATCCCTAGCTTTCGACACTTGGTTTAGTGATGTTAAACTTATTAGTTTAGATAATGGGGTAGCGATTATTGAAGTACCTATGTCTATTCATAAAAAACATTTATCTGATAATTACTTTGAACTTATTAGAATGGCTTTAAATAAGGTAACAGGAACAAATTTTGAGTTAGAGTTTTTGTTGCCAGATGAAATTAATAACAGAAAAGTGGAAAAAGAGAAAGAAGAAGAACAAAAGATAGAGGAAGGTGTTCCTAAGTCTTTTAAAAATCAGTCTAATCTTAATCCTAAATATAATTTTGAGAACTTTATAGTAGGTAATAGTAATAAATTTGCCCAAGCGGCAGCCTTATCAGTTGCGGAAAATCCTGGTAAAATGTATAATCCTTTATTTATATACGGTAATAGTGGACTAGGAAAGACACATTTAATGCATGCGATAGGTAATTATATTGTGGAAAATTCTAATAGAAGAGTTCTTTATGTTACTAGTGACCAGTTTAGAGATGATTTTGTTGGTATTAATAAAAAAGACGAGAAGGGGACTAACTTTAGTTATATAGACTTCTTTAAAAATAAATATAGAAATATTGATGTCTTAATAATTGATGATATTCAGTTTCTTGGAGGAGCGACTCAAACACAACAAGAGTTTTTCCACACCTTTACTAATCTTTATAATGATTCTAAACAGATAATTATATCTTCAGATAGGTCTCCTAATGATTTAAAACTATTAGAGGAACGTCTTAGAACAAGGTTTTGTTGGGGACTTACTGTTAATATTTATCCACCTGATTTTGAACTTAGAAAAGAAATACTCCGTAAAAAAATAATAGCAGGTAACTTTGAAGCTGAAATACCAGAAGATGTTATTGAATACATTGCTTCTAATATGGGAAGTGATGTAAGACAACTAGAGGGCTCTATTACAAGACTTGTTGCTTATTCAACTATTATGGGAGGAGCGAAGATAGATATTAACCTTGCAATTGAAGCTTTGAAAGACTTTATTAGTAAAGGACTTAGTGAAAAGAATGATATAACAAGAATTCAAAAGATAGTGGCAGAGTATTTTCAGATATCAGTTGAAGATATAAGAAGTAAGAAAAGAAGTAGTAACATTGCTTTTCCTAGACAAATTGCTATGTATTTATGTAGAAAACTTACTAGTGAATCTTTTCCTAAAATTGGGACAGAGTTTGGAGGAAAAGACCATTCAACAGTAATGCATTCCGTTGAGAAAATTGAACAAGAGATTAAAAATAATAGTGATTTAGCAGGGATAATTAAGAAACTTGAAAATGATTTGAAACCATAGTTGTTGAAAAGTTTTAGTTTTAAACTTTTTATCCACAAGCATTGTTAATAAAAAATATGATATAATATAAAGGAAAATTAGGGTTTTCCACATTTTCCACTCTATAAATAAAAATAATATATAAGAAAGAAGGAATAATAATGAAATTTACAATAAAAAAAGAAGTGTTAATGGAAGCGATTAATAAAGTAAGTAAGGCTATATCAAGTAGGAATGTTATTCCAGTTTTAGCTGGTATTAAATTTGAACTTACTAGTAAAAAGTTAGTTTTAACTGCTAGTGATAACGATATTACTATTCAAACTCATATTGATTGTGATAATGAAGAGATTATTAAAGTAAAAGAAGAGGGTAGTATCATTATTCAAGGTAAGTATATTTCTGATATTGTTAGGAAATTACCAGATCCTTATATAAATATAGAAGTAGTTGATGAACTTAAGATTCTTATTTATACAGAAAATAGTGAATTTAACTTAAATGGTATTAGTGAAAGTGAATATCCTAATATAGATTTAGGGGAGAGTAAGAGTCATATAGAACTTTTACCTAGTGTTTTAAAAGAAATAGTTAATCAAACAGCATTTGCAACTTCTATAGATGAAAATAAAGCGATATTAAATGGTATTAACTTTAATATAACAGGAGATATGCTAGAATGTAATGCAACAGATTCTTATAGATTGGCTAGAAAAGTTATAAAATTAGATAAAGTTAGTAAAGAAAACCAAAATATTGTAATTCCTAGTAGAAATTTAGTAGAATTTACAAGAATTATTGATGATAGTGATGAAATGATAGAAATTCATATCTTTAATAATAAGATTTTATTTAAATATCAAAACCTTTTGTTTCAATCTAGATTAATAAATGGAACATATCCTAATACATCTAATCTTTTACCAAAAGACTATTTAGTTAAATTACATTTTAATATTAATCAATTCTATGATGTTGTTGACAGAGTTAGTATTTTAACTAGTGATAAAGATAAAAATACAGTAACACTTGAAACTGATGGCAATAATTTAATAATGAAATCATCTAGTGCAGAGATTGGTAGAGTAGAAGAGAAAATGACTATTACTAAAGACCAGGATATTGATGTTAAAGTATCATTTAGCTCTAAATATATGATGGATGCTTTAAAATCATTTAATACAGAGACTGTAGAATTACATTTTGTAGGGGAAATTAAACCAATTTTATTAAAAAGTTCTGAAGATGAGACCCTAACTCAGTTAGTTTTACCTATTAGAACTTACTAAATTTTGAAAATTTGAGGAAAAAAGTAAGGAAATTTTACTTTTTTTTTACTTTTGCGACAAAAAAATACCTTTTTCGACAATATAATATAGTAGACTGATAGCAAAGCAAGGAATTGCTTTTTGAAGGGGGAAATTTTTGTGAAAGATTATGAAATTAATGATGAGACACTTGCGATTATGCCTGGGGGAGATTTATGGGATTCAGTTGTAGTTGAAGATGACTGTAATTATGAGGTTAAGATGAAACCTTTAGAAATAGTTGATTATAGTTGTAGGTACTTTGGAAGTTCTTATGAAGGAAGAAAAACGGGAGCAGGGGAAATACTAAACAGTTCTTATAAAGTTCCTGTTATGGTTGAAGATACTAAGAATTTAATATTTTTTCCTACTACTAGTCCAATAGATGATGACTGTAGTTGGATATCTTTAAAAAATATTAAGAGTTATAGTAAACTTACTAGTACTAAAACACAGGTAGAATTTAAAAATGGTAAGGTACTTACTGTTGATATATCTTATAATTCCTTTAATAATCAGGTAATGAGAGCGAGTAGATTAGAATCTATAATAAGAAGCAGAAAAGAAAAAGCAAAATAATTGCTTTTTTTCTGTTTATTTAGGGCTAAATATGGTATAATATTCTTGCGTGTATAGGAGTACTAAAATAGGGTGTAGGTGATTATATGGTCGTTTTTTTGAGCAAATATGATAATTAGGTCCTTAAAAGTTACGAATTTTCGTAATTATGATAAATTTAATATAACTTTAGGTAGTAAAATGAATATTTTTATTGGAAATAATGCTAGTGGTAAGACAAATATACTTGAAGCTATTGCAATACTTGGACTTACTAAATCCTTTAGAAATGGCTTAGATGCTGATGTTATTAAGTTTGATAGAAAGAAAGCTGTTATTGAGGGTAGAGTTTTGAATAATAAGCAGATTAAAGACTTGAAGATAGAGTTTTTAGAGAAAGATAAAAATATCTTTGTAAATAATAAAAAAGTTAAAAAATATGCTTCTTATATTTCTAATTTAAACATTATTATTTTTACACCTAATGATTTAGATATTATAAAGGGATCACCTAGTATCAGAAGGAATTTACTTAATATGGCATTGTCACAAATTTCTTATTCTTATTTAGTTACTTATAATGAATATAATAAAATTTTAAAGACACGTAATGAATATCTTAAAATATTATTTACTAATGGAATTGCTGATAAAGCTTATTTAGATGTTTTAACAGATAAGTTAGTAGAGAAAGCTGTTTTGATTTATAGGGAGAGATTTAAGTATTTATCTTTAATTAATAGTTATATTAGTGATATTTATAATAATATTACAGAAGATAAAAGATTATTAAAAATAGAATATAGTCCTAATATATCTATTAGTTCTTATGAAGAGGAAGAGTTAAGGAAAGTTCTTATTAATACTTATAAGAAGAATTATAGAAGAGAATTAAGTGCTGGTATGACGCTATTTGGGCCTCATAGAGACGATTTTTCCTTTATTATGGATAATAATATAGATATGAAGATTTATGCGTCAGAGGGGCAGCAGAAATGCGCTGTACTTGCTTATAAACTTGCTTCTATTCCAATATTTAAAGAAAATAATGGAACTAATCCGGTACTTCTTTTAGATGATATATTTAGTGAACTTGATTTAACAAAGAGAAATAAGCTTTTAAAATATGTAAGTCGAGATATTCAGAGTATTATAACAACTACTGATTTAAAAAATATTTCTAAGAAAACTTTAGATAGTGCAGTTATATTTAAAGTTAATGAAGGAAAAGTAGAGAGGAGTTAGAATATGGAAGAAAAAGTAGAAGGTAATTATGATTCTTCGGCTATACAAGTGCTAGAAGGATTAGAAGCTGTTAGAAAAAGACCTGGTATGTATATTGGTTCTACTAGTTCGAGAGGACTTCATCATTTAGTATGGGAAATTGTTGATAATGCAATAGATGAAGCTTTAGCAGGATATTGTACACATATTGAAGTTACTATTAATAAAGATAATAGTATTACAGTTAAAGATGATGGAAGAGGTATACCTGTTGATATTCATCCTAAAACTCATAAAAGTACAGTAGAAACTGTTTATACAGTACTTCATGCTGGAGGTAAATTTGGTGGAGGCGGATATAAAGTATCTGGAGGACTTCATGGTGTTGGAGCTTCAGTTGTTAATGCTTTATCTGACTGGTTAGAGGTTAAAGTATATCGTGATGGTAAGATATATTACCAAAGATATCAAACAGGAGGTAAACCAGTTGAGCCTTTAAAAGTAATAGGAGAATGTGATAAAGATAGAACTGGTACAACTGTTACATTTAAACCAGATGACCAAATATTTACAGAAACTACTGTATATGATTATGATACTTTAAAAACAAGACTTCGTGAGTTAGCTTTCTTGAATAGAGGTCTACGTATTACTTTATATGATGATAGAGAAACGCCTAGAAAAGATAGCTTTCATTATGAAGGTGGAATTAGAGAATATGTAGAGATGCTTAATAAGAATAAAAATCCAATTCATCCTACAATTATTGATGTAACTGGAGTTATGAATGATATTTCAGTTGAAGTGGCTTTACAATATAATGAGTCATATAATGCAGCGATTTATTCATTTGTTAATAATATTACAACACCAGAAGGTGGTACTCATGAAGATGGTGTAAGACGGGCTTTAACTAGAGTTTTGAATAAATATGCTGTTAGTCATAACCTTCTAAAAGATAAAGATGATTCTTTAAGTGGTGATGATGTTAAAGAGGGTATTACAATGATTATTTCTGTAAAACATCCTAATCCACAGTTTGAAGGCCAGACTAAGACGAAACTTGGTAATAGTGAGGTTAGAGGAATAGCTGATAAAATATTTTCAGAACAATTTGAGAGATTTTTATTGGAACATCCAGATGAGGCGAGAATTATTGTAGAAAAATGTATAACAGCATCAAGAGCTCGTGTAGCTGCTAAGAAAGCAAGAGAGTTAACTCGTCGTAAGGGTGACCTAGATATGACTAATGTTTGGGGTAAACTTAATGACTGTAAGAGTAAAGATGCATCAGAATGTGAAATATTCTTAGTTGAGGGAGATTCTGCTGGTGGTTCTGCTATTAAAGGAAGAAATAGTATGACACAAGCGATACTTCCTTTACGTGGTAAGATTTTAAATGTAGAAAAAGCAAGACTTGATAGAGCTTTATCTAATGAAGAGATTAGAACAATTATTACAGCATTTGGGACAGGAATAGGGGAAGAGTTCGATATTTCTAAGCTTCGTTATAATAAGATTATTATAATGACTGATGCTGATGTTGATGGTTCTCATATTAGAGTTTTACTTTTAACATTATTTTATCGTTTCTTTAAGCCTATTATTGAAGAAGGACATGTATATGCTGCTCAACCTCCTTTATATAGAATTACTCATGGTAAGACACGTAAATATGTTTTGGATGAGGCAGAACGTGCTGAATATTTAGCAACTCTTTCTCCAAATACTAAATATGAGATAACTCGTATGAAAGGTTTAGGAGAAATGGATGCAGAAGAGTTAAATGAGACAACTATGGATATTAATAAGCGTGTTTTAAGACAAATTACAATAGATGATGCAGTTGCAGCGGATGAAGTATTTTCACAGCTTATGGGTGAAGAAGTGGCACCTCGTCGTGAATTTATTGAAACAAATGCTCCTTATGCAACGTTAGATGTTTAGGAGGTAAGTGGTTATGGATAGATTAGAACAAAATAATATAGTAAAAGAAGTAAAAGACTCTTTTCTTGATTATTCAATGAGTGTTATTACAGCAAGGGCAATTCCTGATTTAAGAGATGGTTTAAAGCCTGTTCATCGTAGAATTCTATATTCTATGTTTGAATCTGGTTATACACCTGATAAGCCTCACAGAAAAAGTGCTAAGACTGTTGGTGAGGTTATGGGTAATTATCATCCTCATGGTGATAGTTCTATTTACGAAGCAATGGTTAGAATGGCTCAAGATTTTTCATATCGATATATGTTAATTGATGGTCATGGTAACTTTGGTAATATTGAAGGTTATGGGGCAGCAGCAATGCGTTATACCGAATCAAGACTTTCAAAAATATCTCTTGAACTTTTAAGAAATATTAATAAAAATACAGTAGATTTTACTCCTAACTTTGATGAATCTTCAAAAGAACCTGTAGTTTTACCTTCAAGGTTTCCTAATATTTTAGTTAATGGTACTACTGGTATTGCTGTCGGTATGGCAACAAATATTCCTCCTCATAATTTAAAAGAGGTAATTGATGGTTGTGTTGCTTATATCGACAATCCTGATATTGATGTAGATGGCTTAATGCAATATATTAAGGGACCTGATTTTCCAACAGGAGCATCTATTCTTGGTAATAGTGGTATTAAAAAGGCTTATGAGACTGGTAGAGGAACTATTACTATTAGAAGTAAAGCTCAAATTGAAGAGAAAAATGGTAGACAATATATAATTATTGATGAAGTTCCATATGGTGTTAATACATCTGAGTTAAAAAACAAAGTAGCAGAACTTGTTCATAATAAGACAATTGAAGGTATTTCTGATTATCATTCTGATTTAAAAGATGGTATTAAGATTACTATTACATTGAAGAAGGATGCCAATGCTCAAGTTGTATTGAATAAATTATATAAACATACACAGTTTCAAACTAGTTATGGAATAATTTTCTTGATGTTAGACCAAGGTGTTCCTAGAACTTTAGGATTAAAGGACATTATTGCAAAATATATTGATTTCCAAAGGGAAGTTATTATAAGAAGAACGCAATTTGATTTAGATAATGCGGAGAAACGTGTTCATATTTTAGAAGGTTTAAAGATTGCCTTAGATAACATTGATGAAGTAATTAAGTTAATTAGAGGTTCTAAGTCTGATGATGAGGCTAGAAGTGGTTTAATGAGTAAGTTTGGCTTAACTGAAATACAAGCGAATGCTATCTTAGAGATGAGACTTAGAAGATTAACTGGATTAGAAAGAGAAAAAATAGAGAATGAACTTAAGGATTTACTTGAATTAATTGCTAATTTAAAAGATATTTTAAGTAGTGATGCGAAGATTCTTAATGTTATTAAGACAGAGCTTCTAGAGATTAAAGATAAATATGGAGATGACAGAAGAACTAATATTGATATGACAGCGATTGAGTATATTGAAGATGAGTCTTTAATTCCTGTAGAAGATGTTATTGTAACATTAACTAATAAAGGTTATATAAAGAGATTAAGAGCAGATACTTACAAGAGTCAAAATCGTGGTGGTGTTGGAATTAAAGGAATGGCTACGAATGAAGAGGACTTTGTTAAACATTTAATCTCAATGAAAACACATGATTATATCTTATTCTTCTCTAATAAAGGAAGAGTGTATAGACTTAAAGGATATGAGATTCCAGAGTATAGTCGTCAATCTAAAGGTCTACCTGTGGTAAACTTATTATCGCTAGAAAATGGTGAGAACATTAGTTCGATAGTATGCTTAGACCCTTCTGTGGAAAACTATAAATATTTACTTTTTGTTACCAGAAATGGTCTTGTAAAACGTACGGAAATAAAGGAATTTGATAATATCCGTAAGAGTGGAAAGATAGCAATTGTTCTTAAAGATAATGATGAGTTAATAGCTGTGGATAAAACTACTGGTGAAGATGAAGTAATAATCGGTGCTAGCAATGGAAGAATGGTAAGATTTGTGGAAACTGAAATACGTTCTATGGGTCGTGGTACATCTGGAGTTAAAGGAATTGACCTTGATGGAAGTGTCGTTGTTGGTGCTAATGTTGTAACTGGAAATCAAGAAGTTTTAATTGTTACTGAGAATGGTTATGGTAAGAAAACAGATATAAATGAATATAGATTAACTCATAGAGGTAGTAAGGGTGTTAAAGCTTTAAATATGACTGATAAAAACGGTTCTATGGTTTCTCTAAATTGCGTTAATGCTGATGAAAGTGATAAAAAAGATGTAATGATTATTACAGATAGTGGTGTTATTATGAGAATGCCAATGGAACAGATATCTACTTTAAAGAGAGCAACTCAAGGAGTTAGGTTAATTCATTTAAAAGATGATCAAAAAGTTGCAACAGTGACAGTTGTGGATAAAGATGAAGAAGAAAGTACTAATGAAGAGTAACTTCTTCTTTTTTTTAAGCTTTATATATTGATGTTTCACGTGGAACATATAGAGAGGTAGATAAAACTATATGGATAAGTAGTAAAATTATTTCCCGGGAAATAATTTAGGTAGAAGTAAGTATTAAAGTTATACTTTATTTAAAGCTTATATACTAATGTTTCACGTAAAACATATGAAGAAGTAGATAAAGCTATATAGAGAAGTAGTAAAATTATTTCCCGGGAAATAATTTAGATAGAAGTAAGTATTAAATTTATACTTTCTTTAAACTTTATATACTAATGTTTCACGTGGAACATATAAAGAAGTAGATGAAACTATATAGAGAAGCAGTAAAATTATTTCCCGGGAAATAATTTAGGTAGAAGTAAGTATTAAAGTTATACTTTCTTTAAACTTTATATACTAATGTTTCACGTGGAACATATAAAGAAGCTAATAAAACTATATAGAAAAGTAGTAAAATTATTTCCCGGGAAATAATTTATAGAGAAATAAGTATTAAATTTATACTTTATTTAAAACTTATATACTAATGTTTCACGTGAAACATATAAAAAAGTGGATAAAGCTTTATAGAGAAGTATTAAAATTATTTCCCGGGAAATAATTTAGATAGAAATAAGTATTGAATTTATGGTTTCTTTAAACTATATATACCAATGTTTTCATGCGGAACATATAAAGAAGTAGACAAAATTATATAGAAAAGTAGTAAAATTATTTCCCGGGAAATAATTTGATATCTATTTGTATTTTTTTCTGCTTGAAATAATTATTATTTTCCTGTATACTTTAGTCGTGCAATAAATTAGTTTGGAATCAGGTCAGGATGGAAACATAGCAGCCTTAACAAATTTAATTTATGTGCACTTTTTTTATACTATAAAAAGGAGATTGTTATATGAATGATTATCAATATATGTTGTTGGCTATAGAAGAAGCAAAGAAAGCTTATGATAACGATGAAGTTCCGGTTGGTGCTGTTATTGTTCAAAATGGTAAAGTTATTTCTTCTGCTCATAATAGAAAGGAAGAGTGCCAATGTTCTCTTGAACATGCTGAATTAATTGCTATTAAAAGTGCCTGTGGAAAAAATAATAACTGGAGGTTAACTAATGCGGTGATGTACGTAACATTAGAACCCTGTCCTATGTGTGCTAGTGCTATTAAACAGTCTAGAATTAGTAAAGTTGTATATCTATTAGATAATAGTAATGATAATATACGAGAAATCGTTAATAATATTTTTAATTCAGAAGATGCAAATAAGCCTGTGGAAAAAGTAAAATTAGATATTTCAAAGTTTAAAAGTGAAGATGTAAGAATGCTAAGTGATTTTTTTAAGAAAAAGCGTAATTGAACAAATGTTTTATATGTTATTTTCTTCTTTTGTTTGTTATACTAATTGTGTTTAGTGAGGTGAAAACATTATGTATCAAGCTTTATATCGTAAATATAGACCTACTGTTTTTGATGATGTAGTTGGACAGAATGTAGTAGTTAATACTTTAAAAAATGCAATTAAATATAATCATATAAATCATGCTTATTTGTTTTCTGGTCCTAGAGGTACTGGTAAGACAACAATTGCCAAGATATTCGCAAGATCTGTTAACTGTTTAGAACCAGTTGATGGTGTTGCCTGTGGGAAATGTAAAAGTTGCTTATATTCTTTTTCTAAAGAGTGTATGGATATTATTGAAATAGATGCTGCCTCTAATAATGGCGTTGATGAAATAAGAGAACTTCGTAGTAAAGTTAATATTTTGCCTAGTGAATTAAAATATAAAGTATATATTATAGATGAGGTTCATATGTTATCAATTGGTGCTTTTAATGCTTTACTTAAAACTATTGAAGAGCCTCCAGAACATGTTATTTTTATATTAGCCACTACAGATCCAGAAAAAATACCTGCAACAATAATATCTAGATGTCAATGGTATTCTTTTAAGAAGATTGGTAATGATGATATAAAGAAAAGATTATCAGAGATAGTTAAAGCTGAAAATATAAAAATTGAAGATAATGTTCTTGATAAGATTGCTCAAGCTTCTGATGGGGGACTTCGTGATGCGATTGGACTTCTTGATAAACTAAGAGCTTTTTGTACTGATGAGATTACTTTAAATGATTTTTATGAGATAAATGGGGAAGTTAATGAGGAAGAATTAAAAAAACTAGAGAATTTAATATTTTCTTATGAAATAAGCGATGTTCTTTCAACTATTGAAAGTTATTATCAAAATGGTAAAAATTTAATACAAGTAGTTAAACAGTTGATGATTCTTATAAAAGATGAGCTTTTTGACCATTATTTAAATGATTCTGTACTTTCTTTTGATGAAGAAGAACTTGTTAACTTTCTTAATCTATTAAATGAACATCTTGTCGAGTTAAAAAAAGCTGATGATGTTAGATTGTCTATAGAGATATTCTTGTTACATTATATTAATGAACATAAAAATAAAGATTCTAAGGTGGAAGTTAGGAGTCAAGTAAATACTAATAATATAAAAGAAACTTCTTATGTAAGACCTGCAAAAGAAGTAAAAACTATATCCACAGAGACTGTGGAAAAAGAAAATAAAGAAAAAACTTTATCAACAGAAGTTGTTCAAAAAAATAATGAACAAACTCAAAAATATAAAGAGTTAATGTTAATAAGAAGTAAGAATACAATGATAGAAGCAGTTAAAGATGAACTTAATAAAGAAACTGCTAATCTTGAAAAGCTTAATGATTATACATTTGATCCTAATAATGGTTACCTTGCTTGTGAACTTTTAGATGGTAAGATTAGGGCTTCTAGTCCTAAGAATATTGTTATTAGTTATGATTATGAAGGAATGGTAGATAAGTTAAGCAATTATTTTGATAAATTAAATGACTTTTATAATGAAAAGACAGGCTCATCTAAAAAAATTGCTTTTATTACAACAGCAAAGTGGAATGAGTTAAAATTAGAATACATTAATCTACATAAACAAGGTAAACACTTTGAATATCAAGAAGAACCTGTATTGAATACTTTAGGAGAAGATGATAAAATAAATAGTGAATCTAACGACTTAATAAGTAAAACTATTGAGATGTTTGGAGATTTAGTAGAAGTTGAATAGAAAGAAGGAATATTATGAATATACAAGCGATGATGAAACAAGCTCAGAAATTACAAAGTGATATGATGAAAGTTAAGGACGAAATCGATAAGATGGAGTTTTCTAGTACTAATGGTTTAGTAACAGTTAAAATTAATGGTAAGAAGGAAATAATAGATGTTAAAATTGCCAACGATTCTGATTTTTCTAGTGATGATTTAGAAATGCTTCAAGATATGATAGTTATTGCAGTAAATGATGCAATGAAACAAGTAGATAAAGTTACAGAAGAGAAAATGGGACGTTTTAGTTCTATACCTGGGTTATTTTAATGTATCCTGATAGTTTAAAGAACTTAATAGAGAGTTTTGAAAATTTTCCAGGAATAGGGGAAAAGACGGCAGAACGGATGGCTTTTTCTGTTCTTGGGTTTGATGAAGATAAATTTAGATTGTTACAAGAAAATTTAGAAGATGTTAAAAATAATATTCATCCATGTAAGATATGTAATACACTTACTGATAAAGATGAATGTATGATATGTAGTTCTGACTTGAGAGAAAAAGGGACTATTTTAGTGGTAGAAGATTCTAAAATAGTGTTCTTGTTTGAAAAGTTAGGTACTTATAAAGGTCTATATCATGTAATTAATGGACTTATTTCACCACTTGATGATGTTAATCCTGAAGATATAGGACTTGATAAATTATTGGATAGAGTTAAGAATGAAAATATTAAAGAAGTAATACTTGCTTTAAAACCTAGTGTAGAAGGAGAGATAACTTCTTTATATATTAAAAAAATACTAGAAGGAATGAATATTGTTGTTACAAGACTTGCTAGTGGGGTACCTATAGGTGCTGATATGGAATATATAGATACTCTTACTTTGGAAAGAGCTTTAGAAGATAGAAAAGAACTTTCATAATTATAAATACTTTGTCATATGCTTTATTAGGTGAAGACTATGAAGCAAGTTATGAAGAAAGTATGGCATGTTTTACAAAAAATAATAATTAGTACTTTTATACTTTATGGATATAATTTAATTGCAACGAGATTTAACTTGGTTATTCCTATTAATGTTATTACAGTAGGGTCTGTTAGTTTACTTGGATTTCCAATGCTCTTTGTTTTGGTTTTATTAAAAGTATTAATGTTTTAAGAGGTGGATATAGTAATGGATTTAGAAGTAGAGTCTTTACAGCCTAAATTTTATAATGAGATAAATAAAGCTCTTGATAAGGGCTTTTTGTCACATGCATATCTAATAGAGACTAATAATAATAGTTTAGAGGTTGTTAAGAAATATATTCTTTTCTTAGTAGAGAAAATATATGAAGACTCTTATAAAAATCATGATGTTACTATATCTAAAGATAAATTATTTCATTTAATTGAAAATAAAGAGTTTCCTGATTATATAGAAGTTAATCCTATTAATAATCAGATAAAAAAAGAACAATTACTATTTATTAGAGATGAGTTTTCTAGTAAATCTCTTTATAATACAAGAAAAGTATATGTTGTATTTGAATGTGAAAAGATGAATGTTAGTGCTTCTAATACAATTTTAAAGTTTCTTGAAGAACCAAGTGATGACGTAGTGGCTATCTTTGTTACTAGTAATCAATATAATATTTTAGATACTATTAAATCTAGATGTCAGATTATAAGACTTCAATATGAAGATAGTAGTGATATTAGTTTTAGTGATGATGTTCTTTCTTTTGTTGAAGATATAAATAATAGAAAGAATGAGGACTTGTTACTTAAGTTTAATTATTATAACAATAACTTGTTTAAAGATAAGAGTATGGCAACTAATTTTATTAGAGAAGTACTTAAGTATTATGAAGTATTATTAAATAAAAAAGATGGCACTACTAAACTAGAAGAGATAATTAATATTGTCTCTATATTAGATAAAAGCTTTAAAAAATTAAAATATAATGTTAATATGAAGTTATGGATTGATGATTTATTGCTTTCTTTGATGGAGGTGTAGGATGAAGTTGTTAAAAATATCTTATATAGATGAAGTGTTTAACGATTATGATTATGTAAAATATCCTGATAATGTATTTTTTAAAATTGGTTGGGAGATTATTGTTAAAAGTGATGATATGTTAAAGATTGCATCTATAGTGAGTATAGAAGATGAAGAAGATATAGAAGTTACTACTTCTTTTGTTAGAGTTGCTACGAAAAGAGATAGGGAACAACATAATAAAAATAAAAAAGACAGTATAGAGGCTTTAACTTTTGCTCAAGAAAAATCTTTAGAGCTTAATTTGGATATGCATTTTATTTCATCTTTTTATACGTTTGATAGAAAACAATTATTTCTTTCTTATACAGCGGATGCTAGGGTTGATTTTAGAGAACTTGCTAAAGTATTAGCACAACGTTATAAGACAAGAATTGAACTTAGACAGATTGGGGTTAGAGATAGAGCAAAGAAAGTAGGAGGACTTGGTCCTTGTGGGTTATTTTTATGTTGTAGTACCTTTTTAACTGACTTTGCTAGTGTTTCTATTAATATGGCAAAAAATCAGTTTCTAGCTTTAAATCCTACAAAGATAAATGGAAGTTGTGGTAGACTTTTGTGTTGTTTGAACTATGAAGATGAAGTTTATACAGAGTTGAAGAAAGGTATGCCTAATATTGGTAGTTTAGTAGAAACAAAAGAAGGTTTAGGTAAAGTTACAGAAGTAGATGTGTTTAAGAGAACATATAAAGCAGAGTTTAAAGATAAGGGAGTAATAGAGTTTAGTGTTAATGAGTAAAAAAATGGAGTTTTTGCATAATGGTAAGAACTTAATATTCTATTATGATGATGACTACTTTAAGATTACTACTGATAACCTTGCTCTTGCTAACTTTATTAAAATAAAAAGCAAAGATAAATTATTAGTAGAGTTTGGTAGTGGACTTATGGCTATACCTTTACTTCTTTCTACTAGAACTAATATAAAAATAGTGGGAATAGAAAAAGATGATAAAGCTTCTAAACTTTCAGAGATGACGATAAAAGATAATCATTTAGAGGAGAGAATTAAAGTTATTAATGATGATATTAATAATTTAGATAAATATTTTCCTATTAACTCTATTGGTGTTATAGTTTGTAATCCTCCATATTTTCTTTTAGAGAATGAATCTAGTGTTAGTAATAAAGACTATTTAAAGATGGCTAGACATGAAGGTAATATGACTATTAGTGATGTGGCTTATTTATCAAAAATCTATTTAAAAGATGGAGGAAGTCTATTTTTGATACAAAGAGCGGATAGATTGTTTGAAATTAGAGATGTTTTAATTAAGAACAATTTGGCGATTAAAGAGATTCAGTTTATTTATCATGATTTAGAGAAATGTGGCAAGTTAGTGTTAGTGGAAGCGAGGAAAAGTGGTAAGGAACATGGATTAAAGGTGTTAAAGCCTATTATTTTAGAGAAAGAAAGTAGTGATGTTAATGGATAAACCAAGTTTATATTTAATACCAACTCCAATAGGTAATCTAGATGATATTACTATTAGAGGGCTAAAGACTTTAGAACTTGTTGATGTTATACTTTGTGAAGATACTAGGGAAACTTCTAAATTACTTAGTAAATATAATATAAAAAATAAATTAGTTAGTTGTCATGAGTTTAACGAAGATAAAATGAAAGCTAAAGTACTTGGCTTTTTAGAATCAGGTTTAAATGTAGGTTTAGTTACTGACCAGGGTACTCCTTTAATTAGTGACCCTGGGTATAGAATAGTTGACTTTATCTCATCACATGATTATAATATTGTGAGTTTACCAGGAGCGACAGCCTTTGTTCCTGCTTTAACTATTTCTGCTCTAGCACCGCAACCTTTTACTTTTTATGGTTTTCTTAATGCAAAGAAAAATAAACAGATAAAAGAATTAGAGACTTTAAGAAACCATCCTTATACATTAATATTTTATGAGGCTCCTCACAGATTAATAGATACTTTAAATAATATTAAAGATGTCTTTGGTGATAGAAATATTTGTGTAGTTAGAGAAATATCTAAAAAGTATGAACAAGCAGTTAGAGGTAAAATAAGTGAAGTATTGGCAAGGGACTTTCCTATTAAGGGAGAATTTGTTATTGTGGTAGAAGGTGCTAAGTTAGAATTTGACTTTAATAGTATGAGTATTGTAGAACATGTTAATTATTATATAAAAGATGGTAATACTAAAAATGAAGCTATTAAGTTAGTGGCAAAAGAAAGAGGTATTCCTAAGTCTATTGTCTATAAAGAATATCTTGATAATAATAAATAAATTATTTCCCGGGAAATAATTTTAGAGGTGGTTTTAATTATGAAATTAATTGTTGGACTAGGTAATGTTGGAAAAGAATATGAAAATACAAGACATAATATGGGATTTATGTTAGTAGATAGGTATTTAGAGTATAAAAATATTCCTTTAAAATTTAAAGAAAAGTTTAATGCTATGTATGTAGAGACTACTATTAATAATGAGAAAGTTATCTTTATTAAACCTACTACTTATATGAATAATTCTGGTATTGCAGTTAGAGCTTTTCTAGACTTTTATAAATTAGACGTTCAAGATGTCTTAGTAATTAGTGATGACCTTGATTTAGATTTAGGTAAGTTTAGATTAAGAAGAAATGGTAGTAGTGGAGGACATAATGGGTTAAAGAGTATTATTTCCCATCTTGGAACTGATGGTTTTAAAAGACTTAGAATAGGTATTTCTAATGATAAAGATGATGTTATTAATTATGTCTTATCTAAATTTAGTAAGAGGGAACTTAATGAGATAGATACAATGTTTGATACCTTAGTTAATGTTTTAGATGATTATTTTGTAATGGACTTTACCTCTTTGATGAGTAAATATAATAGAAAGGGGTAATTATGAAAATATTTGATAACTTCTTTGAGAAAATTTATGATAAAGATATCGCTCTTACAGGGATGACTGAAGAGCTTTTTGGCATTTATGTAAATAAGCTTTATGATAATAAGAAAAACATTTTGATAGTTACTTCTAATCTAGTAGAGTCTAATAGTTTATATAGAAGTATTAGTAATTATACAGACAATGTATATTTGTTTCCAATGGATGATTTTTTAACTAGTGAAGCGATGGCGATTAGTCCTGATTTAATGGTTACAAGACTTGAGACAATGGAAGCGATTAGTAAGGGTAGTCCTTCTATAGTTATTACTAATTTAATGGGTTATTTAAGGTATTTGCCTACAAAAAAAGAATATTTAAAAGGCTGTTTATCATTAAAAGTAAATGATGAGATTAGTCCTAAGGAATTAGTAGAGAAACTTACTAATATAGGGTATGAGAGGACTACTTTAGTTACAAAGACTGGAGAAATTGGTGTTAGAGGTTTTGTTATAGATATTTTTCCTTTAGGTGAATCTAATCCTGTTAGATTAGAGTTTTTTGGCGATACAATAGATTCTATTAGATATTTTGATGGTAAAAGTCAAAAGTCTTTAAATGAAATAAAAAGTATTGAAATATATCCTTATACAGAAATATTTTCTAATGATACTTTTATTCCAGAAGAAAAAAGGAATACTAAGTATTTAAGTGAATATGGCGATGTAACTAATATTAGTGGTTATTTAGATAATCATGTAACTATTTATAAAGATAAAAGTGCGATATTGATAAATTATAAACAGATATGTACAGATATTTTAGAGTATAGAGAAGAGAAAGATACTGACTTTAAAGGTAGTTATATGGCATCATTTGATGATATCTATGAAAACGATGCTCTACATTATTTAACGGTTGATAATTTAGATAAGTCTTTAAAGATAATAGATTTTAAGAGTAAGGAATTACCTTTATTTAATGATGATGTTGAAGGTATTACTAAGTATATTAGAGAAAAGTTATATGCTAATTATACAGTTATTGTTTGCTTAAAAGATTATCAGTTACATAGTTTTAGAAGTAAGATATCTTTGCCTATTATGGATACTACTATGGATGAAATTTATCCTAATAAGCTTAATTTATTTAACTTTAGTTTAGATAGTGGTTTTCAGTATAAGAATTATATCTTTTTAACAGGTAGAGAATTATTTAGAAATAATGAGAAGGTTAAGAAGTATAAGACTAAGTTTAAATATAATACAAAGATAACTGATTTAAATAAATTAGAGATAGGGGATTATGTTGTTCATCAAGTTCATGGTATTGGTATTTATAATGGTTTAAAGACTTTAAGTCAACAAGGTGTTTTAAAAGATTATATAGAAGTTTTATATCAAGGTAATGATAAGCTTTATATTCCTGTAGAAAAGATTGATATGCTTTATAAATATACTGGTAAAGAAGGAGTTAGACCTACTATTTATAAACTTGGTGGTAAAGAATGGGAAAAGGTTAAAGCTAGAGTTAAAAGTAAAGTTCAAGATATGGCTAATGACTTGTTAAGAGTGCAAGCGGAACGTGAAAGACAAAAAGGTTTTGCTTTTTCTCCCGATAATGAGCTACAAAAAGAGTTTGAGGACGCTTTCCCTTATGTGGCCACTAATGACCAGTTGCTTGCTACTAAACAGATAAAAGAAGATATGGAGAAGGTCTCTCCTATGGATAGATTGTTAGTAGGAGATGTTGGTTTTGGTAAGACAGAAGTAGCTTTTAGAGCAGCCTTTAAAGCGATTATGGATAATAAGCAAGTATTACTTTTATGTCCAACAACTATTCTTTCTAGTCAGCACTATAAAAATGCATTAGAGAGATTTAAAGATTTTCCTGTTAATATTGGGCTTTTAAATAGATTTACTAGTACAAGAGAACGTAATAGGATACTAGAAGAGTTAAGAGAAGGAACAATTGATTTTGTTATTGGTACGCATAGGATACTTAGTGATGATATTAGACCTAAGGATTTAGGATTATTAATTATTGATGAAGAGCAGAGATTTGGGGTTAAACATAAAGAGAAGTTAAAACAATATAAGAGTACTGTAGATGTTTTAACTTTAACGGCTACACCAATTCCTAGAACTTTACAAATGTCTATTGCAGGTATTAGAAGTTTGTCTTTAATAGAGACTCCTCCAAGAGATAGATATCCAATACAGACTTATGTTATCGCTTATAATAAACAACTTGTTAGAGAAGCGATAATGAAAGAGATGTCTAGGGATGGGCAAGTATTTTTGTTATTTAATAATGTAGAAAATATTGAGCAAGAAGTAATGGAGATAGAAAATCTTGTTCCAAGTGCTAGAGTTATTTATGCTCATGGTAGAATGGATAAGACTAAGATTGAAGATGTTATGCAGTCATTTATTGACCATGAGGCAGATGTTTTAGTATGTACGACAATAATAGAGACAGGTATTGATATTCCTAATGTTAATACATTAATTATTTTAGATGCTGATAGATTTGGTCTTGCTCAGTTATATCAGATTAGAGGTAGAGTTGGTCGTAGTAATAAAATCGCTTACTGTTACTTAATGTATCAAGAACATAAAGTATTAACAGAAACTGCTGAAAAACGTTTAAAGGTTATTAAAGAGTTTACAGAGTTAGGTAGTGGCTTTTCTATTGCAACTCGTGATTTATCTATTAGAGGAGCAGGTGATATTTTAGGTAGTAAACAAGCAGGCTTTATTGATAGTGTTGGTATTGACCTTTATTTAAAGATGCTTAATGAAGAAGTAGAACGTCTTAAAGGTAATGTTGTGGAAGAAGATAGTGAAGAAGAGTCTAATAAAACATTACTTAATGTATCTACTCATATTAGTGATGATTATGTAACTGATGATGATTTGAAGATTATGATTCATAGAATGATTAATGAGATAGATAGTAAAGAGAAACTTGAAGAAGTTAGAAGTGACTTAGAAGATAGATTCGGTAAACTTAGTGAAGATATCATTGTTTATATGTATGAAGAGTGGTTTGAGAAACTTGTTAAACAAGTGGGAGTTACTAAAGTTAGTGAGACTAAAAATACTATTGAACTTTACTTTGATAAAGATACTACTAGTAAGTTAAATACAGAAGATTTATTTATGAATGCCTATACAATTACACCTATGTTTAGATTTAAGAGTAGAGAGAGTGATTTAACTATTATCTTAGATATTGTTAAATTAGAGAAACATCCTATCTATTATTTAGTTGCTTTGTTATCTAGTTTGGTAAGTTAAGCTTTTCTTTACAAAATGAAGAAAAATATTGTATTATATGTGGCAAATGAAGGGAGAGAGGTTTTGTGAGAGAAAATACTTTTGATGTACTAGCTTATAAATTTTTTGCTTGGAAGATAAATGATGGGAAAAAATCTCATACATGTGATGAGTATAAATTTTCAATTTCTAATAACAATAGTAGTATGATAATTATTCCTTTTGAAAATGTTGATGGATTAAAGGTTCAAGAGGTTCAGTCTTTATTATCTACATCTGAGATAATTATTAGTGCAAGTTCATATTATAGCTTTAACTATGATAAAGGCAATGTTTCTCATAATCTTGACAGTTCAAATTGGTTTTATTTTGATTCTGACTATCTTGATGAACACAGAGAAGAAACTATTGATAAGTTATTAGAAGAACTTATGGAACGTTATTATATGCAGGTTGATGATATTTCTAAAAGAATGTATAGATGTTTCTTTGAAAGATATCAAGATGGTAGTTATGAGAAAACTAAAGAAAGAGTTAAGAGATTAGAAATGCAAAGTAATAATAAATAATAATATTCTAAGAGTGGAGCTTAGGCTCTTTTTCTTTTGTCCTCTTGACTAAACCCTTTTATCTTCTTATACTTATTAGTAGAATTGGAGGCTATGAATATTGTGGTTAAAGAGGATATTTTGAAGCAACATAAAGAGATTTTAATGACAGCAGGACTTGAACTTGCTACTAATAATACTAATTCTTTAATAGAAGATGATATTATTAATGGAGTTATTGAAGTACCACTTGAAGCGATGGATACTGTTAAGCAAAGAGTTCTTAATATCGCTAAACATAACAACTTAATCTTGAATAGTGATAAATTTAATGAAG
Organism: Candidatus Onthousia excrementipullorum; assembly: GCA_018712385.1. GTDB lineage: Bacteria > Bacillota_I > Bacilli_A > RF39 > UBA660 > Onthousia > Onthousia excrementipullorum. Next base: position 136,193 of record DVHC01000062.1, read on the forward strand.
TTTTAACTAGTTATAAAGGTGATTTAAAGAAAGAGTTTAGAAATATTTTTAAAAGACGGATAGATATAATTAAAGATAATTATTCTAAGATGGATGATGATAAACCATTAGAGTTGGTTAAGAACTTGAAGAAAGAATTAGTTAAATTTAATAAAGATGCTAAAAAAGAAGAGAAGCAAGTTCTTACTAGTCTTGTTAAAGAGAAGCTTGTAAGTAATTTAGATTTGATAGTTAAAGATAGTAATCCTAACTTTAAAAAAGATGCTACTAAGTTTTTACAAACAACATATGTTAAACAGATATTAGAGACTGTTGATATGAAAATTTTAGTTAAAGATACGATACTTCTTAATAGTCTTAAAGAACAGATAGAAAGGTTTGTTTTTACTAAAGAAAATTCTCATTTATTTGATTAAATGAGTATTTTTTGTCTAATATGTTATATCTAAAAATCGAAAAAATGTATTGACAAACATACATTCTATATTGTACACTTAAGTTACAAAAGTTAAACAGAGGTGTTCGGATTATGGAAATATATAAAGCATATAAATTTAGGTTATATCCAACATATGACCAAAAGATATTAATTGATAAAACTTTAGGATGTAAAAGATTTGTATATAATTATTATCTTAATTATTTAAAAGAAAACAAAGGTAAATCTAAATATGATTTATATAAAAATTTACCTAAATTAAAAGAAGAAAATGAATTTTTAAAAGAAGTAGATTCAACTGTATTACGTTCTGCTATAGATGATTTATGTAAAGCATTTAATGATTATTATGCTAAAAGAAAAGGTTATCCTAAATTTAAAAATAGATTTAGCAAACAGTCTTATAGAACTAGTTGTATAAGAAGCAGACATAAAGAAAAAAAATATAGTAATATAGAGATAGATTTATTAACTAGAAACGCTATGTACTAGAATTTGCGTGATGAAATAAGAAGTGATATAATAAAGGTGTCTAGGATGAATTTGAAAGGAAAGTATTTTTGATTAGCCAGTCAATTTTAAATTCATCCTAGACAAATGAATATAATAAGGCTGGCTAATCAAAAATACTTTTTA
>DVHC01000063.1 GCA_018712385.1 Candidatus Onthousia excrementipullorum
CAACATGAATAATGTAAAATAATCACTGAAAAATGACTATAATATGTTTTTAGTATTATGATAATATGATGTAAAATTTTCTCTGAAAATTAACTACATAATTAAGTCAAATATTTACTGAAAAATCACACTTTTAGGTTAAGTTTACGAAAACTCGTATATGCTTGTTTATTTTAAAATAAATTTTGTTCTATTATTTTTTCTAGAGTTGTTAAAGATAAGTGTTTTATTATCTCTAAAGCTTCTTTTGATAGTTTCTTTAAACAACTAATTAGTTTATTTTTATCTTTGTTCTTGCTATATATTAAAGCTTCTTTTATGATTTCATCTTTATAATGGTCTAGGAGTATTCTTAATTCTTCAGATATTTTGTCATAATCTATATTATTAGTAATTGTATTGATGTTGTTATCTCCTATATTTATAATACTATTATTAATCATTATTTATGCACCACCGTATTTTTATTGTTATTACCATTGTTTATAATACTGTTATTTACATTTATGTTATAACCAGGATTATTCTCTTCCATAAATTCAGTTAAATTCCTCTCTATTTTTGTAATTAAAACAATATCTTCTGATTTAATCTTATAGCTTTGACCTCCAGTAGTACATATTTCTAAGCCTAAATAGACTTTTCTATGTTCATATATATTATAACCTATTAAAATAAAGATAGTAAAAATGTAAATATCTCCTAATATAGATATTTGTCTAAAGATAGCACAAATTATTATCATAAATATTAAACCATAGAACCATTCTTTTAGACCTGCTAAAAGAGAATGTCTAGGGACTGGAAATGTATGGACACTTGAAACACTTGAAAGACTAATGGTCGCATAACCTATTTTTAAGATATTATCTGTTAGTTTAATATCTCTATCACTATAAATGTTACTGTTCATAATAATATACTCCTACTTCTTTAGCCATATTTTACCATATGTTACTATCTACTGCAACTTATTTTTGATAGAGATGTAGCCAATATAAATTAATTACATATAATACTTTGAACTGAAAGGAGGATTTTAGTTTGAAAAAGACAATTATTTATATTGGTGTTATTTTAGTTATATTTTTAGGAGCTTGTGCTGTATTATTTAATTTTAATAAGAAGGATGATAGTAAGGATTTAGAGACTGTAAGACTTGCTGAAGTAGCACACTCTATTTTCTATGCACCTATGTATGTAGCGATTGAAGAAGGTTATTTTGAAGATGTGGGAATTGATATTGAACTTAGTCTTGCAAATGGGGCGGATAAAGTAAGTGCAGCGGTACTTGCAGGAGATGCTGATGTTGGTTTTGCAGGAAGTGAAGCGACTATTTATGTATATAATGGTGGTGAAAAAGATTATCTTAAGACTTTTGCAAGATTAACTCAGAAAGATGGTTCATTTATTGTAGCACGTGAGGATATTAAAGATTTTACACTAGATGATTTAGTTGGTAAGACCATTATTGGTGGTAGAGCGGGTGGTATGCCTGAGATGACTCTTGAATGGGCTTTAACTGATGCAGGAATTGACCCTAAAAATGATGTTAATATTGATACATCTGTGGCTTTCTCTGCCATGAGTAGTGCCTTTATAGGAGGAACAGGTGACTTTGTCGCTTTGTTTGAACCTAATGCTTTACAACTTGAACAAGAAGGCTATGGTTATGTTGTGGCAAGTTTAGGAGAATTAGGAGGAGTTGTTCCTTATACGGCTTTCTTTGCAAGAGATAGTTATTTAAATGAGAATGAAGAGTTAATTGAAAACTTTGTTAAAGCGATACAAAAAGGAATTGACTTTGTTCATAATAGTTCTGATAAAGAAGTAGCAGAAGCGATAATAGACCAATTCCCTGATACATCACTTGATGATTTAACTAAGATTGTAGAACGTTATAGATCTATTGATGCTTGGCCTGATAATACAGAGTTTAGTGAAGAAGAATTTGACCACTTACAAGATATTATGATTAATGCTAAAGAATTAGATAGTAAAGTTCCATTTAGTGACTTGATTTATGAAAAATAATATATTAGAAATTACACATTTATCTAAGAATTATCAAGATAAAACGTGCGAAATAGAAGCGATAAAAGATATTAATCTTAGTGTTAATGAGGGAGAGTTTATTGTAATAGTAGGACCAAGTGGATGTGGTAAAAGTACTCTTTTGTCAATACTTGCTAATTTAGAGACTAAATCAGGAGGAAATATTAAGTTTTCTAAAGATAATATAAAGTTAGGTTATATGCTTCAAAAAGATAGTTTATTTCCTTGGCTTAGTATTTTAGATAACTGTCTTTTGGGTCTTAAATTAAAGGGTAAAGTAAGTATGGAGGATAAAGCTTATGTCTTAAAGCTTCTTGATACTTATGGGTTAAGTGAGTTTAAGGATAAGTTTCCTAGGAGTTTATCTGGTGGTATGAGACAAAGAGTTGGTTGTATGTTGTTAAGACACAAAAATAACCTAGTAAAAAATACATTACTGGGTTATTTATACTATTCATAAAAAGAAATAAATTAAAATCTGCTTCTATGGTTTATCCTTTTCACTCTACCATGTGTATTACTAACAGTATCAGTATTTTCTTGATTTAAAAAGGCAGGATTTACTTTATACATATCTAATTCTACTTTGTCTGAGTGTTCCATTTTTCTTTTAATATCTTTATCGTAATCTGACATATTACGATTAATATTCTCTAATATTAAATTAAGTTCTTCCTGTGTAAGTTTTCCCATAATGTACCTCCTTGCCTATTAGTTTAACATATAATTTATAATTTGCAATTATAAATTCATCTTACTAAGTCTTAGGGAGTTTATAACTACAGTTAAACTACTAATAGTCATGGCAATACTTGCAAACATAGGACTCATACTTATTCCATAATTTTCTAATAATCCAATTGCTATAGGTATCATAAGTAAGTTATAGAAGAAGGCCCAGAATAGGTTCTCTTTAATGATGAGATAGGCTTTTTTACTTATTTTAATAAGGTCTAAAATATTAGAAATATCGTTATTCATAAGGATAACATCTGCTGAGTCCATCGCAACATCTGTTCCATCATTAACACTTATACCAATAGTGGCATTTACTAAAGCAGGGGCATCATTTATACCATCTCCTACCATTATTACTTTTCTACCTTTAGAGACTAAATCTTTAATAGTACTTGCTTTCTTACTTGGTAAGACATTAGATATTACCTTATTTATACCTAACTCTCCTGCAATTATTTTTGCAGTTACTTCATTATCTCCTGTTAACATAATTACTTCTATGTTATTATCGTTAAATTTCTTAATTACACCTTTTATATTATCTCTTACAATATCTTTAACACCTATTAAACCAATAATTGTTTTATCTTCTATTACATAAATAATACTACAACCATTATTTATTAAATTGTTATAATCTTCTTCATGACTATCTTTTATTTTTAAATCTTTTAATAGAGTATTATTTCCTAGATAGTATTCTTTATTATTAACACTTGCTTTTATACCTTTACCATTTAACGTTTTAAAGTCAGTTACAACTAATTTCTTTTTAACTTTAAAGGCCGTACTGATAGGATGAGATGAATTCTTTTCTATATTAGAGACAATATTAATTAAATCATTATCTTTATAGTTAGAGTAATTATAAGTTTTAAATATTTTTAAATTACCATAGGTAAGGGTTCCTGTTTTATCAAAGACAACTGTATCAATAGTTCTTGCTTTCTCTAAGACTTCACTATTTCTTAAGAATAAGCCTTTTTTAGCACAAATTCCATTACTTACAACTACTACTAGAGGGACAGCAAGACCTAAGGCACAAGGACAGGCAACTACTAAAACTGTTACCATATGAATTAGTGCTTCATTTAAAGGTAGGCCTATTATTAGTTGAATAGCAAATGTTAAAAAGGCTATGATTAAGATTACTGGAACAAAGATACCACTTACTTTATCAGCAATTCTTTGGATTTTTGTTTTGGTATTAGTAGATTCTACTACTAGTTTAACTATTTCAGAGATGGTAGAGTCTCTTCCTATTCTTTTAGCCTTATATTCAATAAGTCCATCATAACTAATAGAACCAGCGATAACAGTTGCACCTTTTTCTTTTAGGACAGGGGCACTTTCTCCTGTAATAAAGCTTTCATTAACATAAGTCTTACCTTTAGTAACAATACCATCAACAGCGATTTTCTCTCCTGCTTTACAAATTAGGGTATCTCCTACTTCTACTTCATCAATAGTTACTTTTAACTCTTTGTTATTCTTTTTAACTATAGCATAACTTGGAGTTATTTGGACTAGTTTTCTAATAGCATCTTTAGTTTTATCTTTACTAGAGTCTTCAATAACACGACCTAGTTTAATAAAATAGATAACCATACAAGTAGATTCAAAATATAAATTATGAAGTAAAGTGTTATTTCCCCCTAATATATTTATATAATTGTAAAGACTATATAAAAAACTAAAGATAACACTAAACATTACTAGGGTATCCATGTTAGGCATCTTATGGAGTAAATTCTTTATACCACTTTTAATAATATCTAGTCCATAAATTAAATAAATTAAAGTAATTATCAACATAGTTGTGGATAAAATAAGAGGTTGATTGTGATTAAGATAAGGGATACTTGGTAGGTTTAACATATTTCCCATAGATATATACATCATAAAGATAATTAATAATCCTAAGAGAATTAATTTTATCTTATCTTTTTTATTAGTAACTTTATCTTCTATTCCTTTAAACTCTCCTAGACTAGTAAAACCTGCTTCTTTAATATATCTTTCTATATCTTTAACTGTTATATTTTCATAAGTAATAGTAGCGATAGATAAAACTAAATTAACTGTCGCTTCTTTTATTCCCTCGTGTTTGTTTAAATATTTTTCAAGGCCTGATGAACAGGCACTACAAGTCATTCCACCTATTTTTAAAACTATTTTCTTCATATCTAATCCTTCTTTACTCTTAATATTCTTAAAGCATTAATGATAGCGATAACAGAAACACCAACATCGGCGAATACTGCTGCCCACATTGTGGCGATACCTACTGCACTTAGTAGTAAGACAAGTATTTTAACAGTAATAGCGAAGATAATATTTTCTTTTACTATTTGCATTGTCTTTTTACTTATTTTAATAGCATTTGCAAGTTTAGAAGGCTCATCTGTCATAATGACAATATCAGCAGCTTCTATGGCGGCATCACTACCAAGGCCACCCATGGCAACACCTATATCTGATAAGGCTAGAACTGGGGCATCATTAATACCATCTCCGATAAAGACTAGTTTACCACTTTCACTTTTTTCTTTCATTAAAGACTCTACTTTTTTAACTTTATCTTGAGGAAGTAGTTCAGCATAGTATTTATCTAACTTTAATTCTTTTGAGACATTTTTACTAATTTCTTCTCTATCTCCTGTTAACATCACTATTTTCTTAACATTATTTTCTCTAAATTCTTTAACTGCTTTATAAGCATCTTCTTTTATCTTATCAGAGATTATAATAGTACCAGCGAAAGTTTTATCAATAGCAATATAAATGACTGTTCCAATATCATTACTCTTAATATAGTCAATATTATACTCTATCATTAACTTTTCATTACCTACTAGAACTTCTTTAGACTCTACTTTAGCGATTATCCCTTTACCTTTAAGTTCTTTTGTTTTCGTAACTAGTTTTTCATTTATATCTTTACCATAAGCTTCTTTTATAGATAAGGCAATTGGGTGATTAGAATAGCTTTCGGCATAACTTGTATATCTTAATAAATCTTCTTTAGAATATCCTATAGAATTAACTTTTTGAACTTCAAAGATACCTTCGGTTAGAGTTCCTGTTTTATCACATACAACTATTTCCGTGTTGGCAAGGGCTTCTAGATAGTTACTACCTTTTACTAAAACTCCTATTCTAGAAGATGCCCCTATTCCTGCAAAGAAACTTAGAGGTATTGATATTACTAAGGCACAAGGACATGAAACAACTAAGAATGATAAGGCTCTATAAAGCCAAGTCTTAAAGTTAGTATCTGTTAATAATGGTGGTATTAAGGCTAGAAGTATAGCGATTATTACGACTATAGGAGTGTAGTATTTAGCAAATTTACTGATAAAGTTTTCTGATTTAGATTTTCTACTACTAGCATTTTCTACTAAGTCTAAGATTTTACTGACAGTAGATTCTCCAAACTCTTTAGTTACTTTAACTTTTAATATTCCTTCATTATTAATACAACCACTTAATACTTCATCATTAACACTTACACTTTTTGGAACTGCTTCTCCTGTAAGGGCAAGAGTATTAAGAGTAGATGAACCTTCTACGACAATACCATCTAAAGGTATCTTTTCACCTGGCTTTATTAAGATAATATCACCGAATTTAACTTTATTAGGGTCTACTCTTTCAGACTTTTTATCATGATAAAGATTAGCATAGTCAGGTCTTATATCCATAAGTGATGCCACACTCTTTCTTGATTTATCAACAGCATAACTTTGGAATAATTCTCCTACTTGATAAAATAGCATAACAGCGACTGCTTCAGGAAACTCACTAATAAAAAATGCTCCAATGGTGGCAATAGTCATTAAGAAGTTTTCATCAAAGACTTTTCCTCTTGTAATGTTTCTTAAGGCTTTTAAGATGATATCATAACCTACTATGAGGTAAGAGATTATAAATAAAAAGTTATTAATAATAGTATTATCTAGTTTTAAGATAAATGCTATTACTAATAAGATAAAAGATATAATAATTCTAATTAATTTTTTCTTCATCTTTTTAGTCATTATTAAACCTCCTCAATACTGACATCAGGTTCTTCTCTTTTTATTGTTTTCTTAATTTGTTTTAAGGCACTATTTAAGTTATCTTCATTACAACTAAAAGTAAGTCTTTCCATCATAAAACTAATAGAGACATTTTCTATTAAGTCAATCTTTCTTAGTGACTCTTCTAGTTCGTTAGCACAGTTAGCACAATCTAATCCTTCTATTTTAAATTTATAATCTTTCATATTATTCCTTCTTTCTATCCTTTATGATTAATATGTTCTAATCCTATTTCAAATAGTTTAACAATATGGTCATCATCTAAAGTGTAATATACTTCTTTACCACTTCTTCGACATTTAACGATACCACTTCTTCTAAGGGTTGCTAATTGATGGGAAACACTTGATTTAGTCATATTTAAGACATTGGCTAAGTCACAAACACACATTTCATCTTGGTCTAAGGCAAAGAGTATTCTACATCTTGTTGTATCACCTATTAGTTTGAACAAGTCTGCTAGATGATTAAATGTGTTTTCACTTGGCATTTTGTTTAACACTTTATCCACTGCTTCTTTATGAATGATATTACAATCACAGGAAAATTCATTACGAGACATATCATCACATCCTATTAATATTATATGTTTATGGTTGAACATTTACTCAACTATTTACATTATAGTTGAATAGTTATTCAATTGTCAAGGCTATTTAGACTATTTTCTTGCATGTCTTATTAGAGAGTGATACAATTCTTTAAACAGAGGTGAATTTATGAAGCGGTATAAACAAAGTGAAATAGAAGAAATTGCAACTATTCTTAAAAATGATGGTGTTATTAGTGTTCCTACTGATACTGTTTATGGAATATGTGCGAGGATTAATTCTAGTAAAGCTTATAATAATCTCGTAAAAGTTAAAAATCGTCCTTCTACTAAGTCTTTTCCTGTTCTTTGTAAAGATTTAGAACAAATTAAAAGTATTGCTATTCTTGATAAGAAGGCTCTTAAGCTAATTAAAGCTTTTATGCCTGGACCTCTTACTTTAGTCTTAAATAAAAGGCCTGATGTCTTTTCATATATTAATAATGCAGGGGCAAGAGAAACAGATGAGGTTGCGGTTAGGATGATTCCATCTAAATTCTTAAATGAATTAATTGATAAAGTTGGAAGTCCTTTATTTTTAACGAGTGCTAATAAATCGGGGATGGATGTATGTAGAAATTTAGATGAGATAGAGGAAGAATGCCCTACTCTTGATGGGATGGTTATTGGTGATGTTTCTTTTGGTGAAGCTAGTACGATAGTTGACCTTACTCTTGGTGATATAAAGATACAAAGACAAGGTCCTATTAGTGAAGATGAGATTATGAAGGAATTAAACAGGTATTTTTAGCAGCTGTTATGTCACTTGACATTGACAAAATAGTTTAAATATGGTATTATATGTACACTTAAAAAGATAGTGTGAAAAGTTTTATGGAAAACTAGACATACTAGATGAAAATGATATTGAGATGAAAATCTTAATTCAAAACTATCAAAAAGGTAGTAAATTGTTCTTTGAAAAATAGAATTAATGGAAATTAT
>DVHC01000001.1 GCA_018712385.1 Candidatus Onthousia excrementipullorum
CTTTTGTTTTATCTACATTATATTTCTTATAACCCATTGGTACCTCTTTTCATCCTTTTTTTAATCATAACAAAAAAAGACAAAAGATTAAATCCTTTATCTTAATTTTTCTTAAGTTAATAACATTGCAACAATAGTTCTCTTTTTTCTTTTCTAAAGATTAAATTAGATGTATAATATTAATTGTTAGAAAGGATTAGATATGAAAGAGAAAATAAAACCATTTTTGCCATATATAATTATTATAGTTGTTGTCTTATTTATTAAAGCTTTTATAGTTACACCTATTAAAGTAAATGGAGAATCAATGCATCCTACACTTGAAGAAGGAGATATTATGATTTTAAATAAGACTGCATATTACTTTAATAACCCTAAAAGATTTGATATAGTTGTAGTTGATATGCCAGATGAATACTTAATAAAAAGAGTTATAGGTTTGCCTGGAGAACATATAGAATATAAAAATAATACTTTATATGTAGATGGTAAGAAAGTTAAAGAAAACTTTAAACATGGTAAGACAGAAGATTTTAACATAAAAGAATTAGGTAGTGATACAGTTCCAGAAGACTCTTATTTAGTTATGGGAGATAATAGAGAAAACTCTCTAGATAGTAGAGAGTTAGGTTTTATGAAAATAGACCAGTTATTAGGTAGAACTAGTCTAATCATTTTACCATTTAATAGAATAGGTAGTGCTAATTAATAAATGTGTAAAAGAGGACTAAGATGAAAAACGATTTATTTATAGATACAATAAAACTTGATAAAGATAAGATAGATGATTTTAATAAATACCCATTTAATATAAAATGCATTAAAAACTTTTCAAATATAAGGCTAAATAAAAGTGTAACTTTTTTAATTGGAGAAAATGGAGTAGGTAAGTCAACTTTTATTGAAGCATTAGCGATTACACAAGGATTAAACCCAGAAGGTGGTACTCAGAATTTTCAATTTAAAACTAAGGATACTCATTCTAATTTACACGAATATCTTCATGGATATGGTCATGGAAGTATTCCTAAAACTAAATTCTTTTTAAGAGCTGAAAGTTTTTATAATTTTTCATCAGAGATGGAAAGATTAGTAAAGGAAGATGGTTTTTATTCATTACTTAATAGTTATGGAGGCTATTTGCATGAGTGTTCCCATGGTGAGTCATTTTTAAGACTAATTAAAAATAGATTTACAGGTAATGGTCTATATATATTAGATGAACCAGAAGCAGCTTTATCACCAAATAGGCAATTATCTTTATTGTGTCTAATAGATGATTTAGTAAAGAATGGTTCTCAATTTATCATTGCTACCCATTCACCAATTTTAATTTCATATAGAGATGGAGAAATATTGGATATGGATAATAACTTTGCTAAAACAAAATATGAAGATACAGAAATATATCAAACATATAAGATGTATTTAGATAATCCTTATGGAATGCAAAGAAGATTATTTGATATTAATTAAAACTATATTCTCGTGTTTAAGAGTAGACGCTAGTTTTTATTTATAAAACATCATATCTAAAACACTTCAAAAGATGTTGATGGCTATATATTTAAATGATAAGATGAATTAAGAAAACTTAATTCATCTTAGGTAGTACTAAATAAAGTTATAACTCTCCATTTAGTAATTTATTATCTAAGTCATCTAATATATCAATTATATTAGATGCAAATTCTCTATTTTCTCTAAATTCTTTACTAGTAGATGAATATAGAGTAGAAAAATCATTCTTTTCTAAAATAGGAATAAGAAATGTATTATTATCAGTAGTGATACGTATCATCATTTCATAACAACTATTTTTATTTGCTGTAATTCTATTTCTATGATTACTTTTCTTTTCTTCTATAACAGTATTATCTAGTAATAATTCATAATTTTTAATATCCTTAATATTGTATTTATAATGAAATGTTTTCGTATGAAAAGCAATCTCATTGTTTATACCAACACTAATACCAGATGCTAGGTCGTTTAGATAAAAAATTCTAGGTATAGTATTACATAGAATCTCTAACTTTTTATTAATTTCCTCTTCTCTGTAGTTAGAATCTTGAAATAGCTTTATAAATGCCAAAAGTATTTCATTAGAACCATTAATATTAAATAACATATTACTAAGTAATATAGTCTTACTTAACATACTATTTTTTATAACTTCTATAGTAAGGTCTTGGTAGTTATATTTAAGATAGCCTTCTGTATTAACAAGCCATAGATATTTCGTAGTTGCTATAAAGTAAAATTTAACGTTAGTTTTACACTCATTTGCATAAACACAAGATAATATAAGTTCATCTATTGGAATAACTTCTCTTAAAATAATTGCATCATTTTCATTTAAATCAGGACATATATCCATAAGTAATTTATAACTTATAGTTAGTTTATTATTTAGAGGATGAGAATAATTATAAAATTTAGGAAGTGTGTTCACTTTATTTAATAATTCTTTATACTTTTCATTTTCTTCTACCTTTTCTTTATATTTATTTTGAACTTGAGTTAATAATTGTTTAAACATATATCCACCTCTTTATTATTATGGTATTGTGAAAGGTTATATACTTTCCAATACCCCTTTCCTTTATTTTACAAGGATAAATAGCATATTTTACTAATCACCCCTGTTTTTAACATTTTCTACTATCAAAAAATGACAAATACCTATATAAT
>DVHC01000064.1 GCA_018712385.1 Candidatus Onthousia excrementipullorum
ATCAGTATATTCTTCATTAAAATTACCATCATCATCAAGTAATTTATCATACATATTAATATAAGTATAATCATTGTCATCACAATACTTTTTAATTTTTTCATTTATATCCATAATATCATCATTATTTCTAACATCAACCATATCTTCATCTAAATCATCATTAACAGGATAAACACTCTCAACATAAATTTCTGCTTGTGGTTTATTACTATTAATTTCATTAACTATTTTTTCAATATTAGAAGCAATATCATCAACACTACTATCATGAATTAAATCATTAGTACCAATTAATAAAAACACTTTAGATGGATTATAATCATACACTCTAGCTTTCATATCATCTAAAATATCATCTGTTGTATTCCCAGAAATACCACTATTTACAATAGGTAGTCCTTTATAATATTTATCTAAGTCATAAAAATCAGTAATTGAATCTCCTAAAAATAAGTAATTAGTATATTCATCCTTTAAACTTTCTATCTCTTTTTCATAATCTTTTTTATTCTCTTCAATAGTTGTATTTAAACTATCAACTGATGAATCTAAATTATTAACTCTTAACAAAAAGAAGGCATTAACAAATAGACTAATTACTAAAACAATTAAAATAAGTTTATTATTACTTTTTTTATGATTCTCTATAACTGAATTATTTTTATAATAAATTCTTTTATTTTTTTCAAGTCTAGTAGTATACTTTTTCTTTTTTGTTTTTTTACTCGTAGTCTTACTCATAACACTTCCCCTTTTCATGTCAATAAAAGTATACCACAAATATTAATAGTTTAATATTAAAAGAAAAAGACTTGACATTATTTGCCAAGTTCTTCATACATCATTTCTTTTATTTTATCAATATCAGGAAAAAACAAATTAACTCCTTATTTCTTTAAAGATAATAAGTAATTAAAATTGCTAGTTATTTCATCTTTTAATGTATCTATTACTTTAAGTGGTTTACCATTTATTATATGGGGATGATCTATATATTTTTCTAATGTAGGAAAAGCATTTTGTAATAATATAACTGATTTTTTATTAGCAATTTCTCTTATCATTATAGAACGACAATCCCCATATTTTTTAACCTTTTTATCTATTATAGGTTGATATTTAGAGACTTTACTACTTAACGGAATAAACCATAATATATCCTTGTCTTTAATTGTAAAGTAAGTAGGTCTAGCCCTTCCATTTTCATGATTTATCATTAAACCTTTGTCATTAATCTTATCAAAGAATTCATCTTTTATATGATAAATATATCCTGTTTGAACCTTCATTTTATAAACACCCCCAATAAAAAATATAACTTGTAACTAAAATATATTAAATTATAACTATGTTTGCAAGTACAAAAGTTTGATTTTTAGAAGAAAAGAAAACTTTATTCAAAAGAACAAAGTTTTCAAACATTTTCGATCGGAATAATTTGTATCCCGCACCATCCGAGAGCGGTTAACATTTCACGATTGGAATAATTTATAACCCGCACCATCCAAGAGCGGCTAACATGTACATATCACATTCCTTAAATGCAATAATAATATACTATACTTTAACAAAAATGTCAATAAGTATACATTTATATTATATTCGTAGGTTTAAGAAATATAACTGCTTTTATAGTTAAAATAGTAACTAAAAGACTTGATATTATTTACCAAGTCCCTTTGCTTCCCTAAATAAGCTTTCATCAATTGTTATATCTTTATTAGTACCAGTTACTTTATTAAGATAATAATTATATTTCTCATTATCTAGCATTTCATAACCATCATTATATAACTTATTTAGCACTTCATCTTCTTTACCAAACTGTTTATAAGTTAAATCTGCTAAATAATAATTACTATCATCAACTGGGACTAAAACAAATCTATGCTTATAATCAAATCCTAAATCATCAGTATCTACTATATAAGCAAGACATGACATATCTTTTAAATTCTCATATAAATACCAATTATATACTAAACACATTCTCTCATAATCTAATCCATCTAAGTCACTTTTAGTATTTTCTATCGCTTTTCTAATAATAAATTCTTTATTTAGATTAGCAATATTAAGCATTCTATCATATAAAGACATATTAATTCTCTAATTTAGCTTTTGCAGCAGCAAGTCTTGCCACAGGCACTCTAAATGGACTACAAGAAACATAGTTAAGACCAACTTTTTGACAGAAAGCTATACTCTTAGGATCTCCTCCATGTTCTCCACAGATGCCTAGTTTGATATCACTTCTTGTACTTCTACCAAGTTCAGAAGCCATTTTTACTAATTTACCTACACCAACAGTATCTAGGCTTGCGAAAGGATCATTTACAAATATTTTCTTCTCATAGTAATCACTCAAGAACTTAGAAGCATCATCTCTTGAGAATCCATAAGTCATTTGGGTTAAATCATTAGTACCAAAACTGAAGAACTCTGCTTCTGTTGCAATTTGGTCTGCTAAAAGAGCAGCACGAGGTATCTCTATCATTGTACCTACTTTATATGTTAGACTACTATCACTATCTGCAAGAATCTTATCAGCAGTAGTAGTTACTATATTCTTAACATATTTTAATTCATTAACATCACCTACTAAAGGTATCATAATCTCAGGTGTTACTTTAATACCCTCTTTTTCTACTTCTAAAGCAGCAGTTATAACGGCTTTTGTTTGCATAACAGCAATTTCAGGATAAGTAACAGCAAGACGACATCCACGATGACCCATCATTGGATTAAATTCTTTTAGTGACTCTACTTTATTCTTTAAAGCAACAAAATCCATATCTAAGTCTTTGGCAAGAGCTTTAATCTCATCATCAGTATGAGGTAAAAACTCATGTAGTGGTGGATCTAAGAATCTAATTGTAACCTCATAACCATCCATTACTTTAAATAATGCTTTAAAGTCATCCTTTTGATAAGGTAATATAGCATCAAGTGCTTCTTCACGTTTTTCTTTAGTTGGTGCAACTATCATCTTTCTAAAGTTAAAGATTCTCTCACTATCAAAGAACATATGCTCTGTACGGCAAAGTCCAATACCTTTAGCCCCGAAGTCTCTTGCAACTTTTGCATCCCTTGGATTATCAGCATTAGTTCTAACCTCTAAGTCTGCTACTTCATCAGCCCAGTTCATGAATGTTTCAAAGTTACCACTAATAGATGCAGGAACTGTCTTTATCTCTTCTCCATAAACATTACCAGTTGAACCATCTAAGCTAAGGTAATCTCCTTCTTTAAAGACTTTACCATCTTTAGTAGTTAAAGTTTTCTTATTAACATCAACTACAACATCAGAACAACCTGATACACAACAAGTACCCATACCACGAGCGACAACGGCAGCATGTGAGGTCATTCCACCTCTAACAGTTAAAATACCACGAGCGATATTCATACCTTCAATATCTTCTGGAGATGTTTCTTCTCTTGCTAATATTATATCTTCTACACCATTTTCATGAGCTTTCATAACATCATCGGCACTAAAATATAAGTGTCCAGTTGCTGCTCCAGGAGATGCTGCTAAACCTTTACCAATAACTTTTGCCTTACTTAAAGCCGCTTTATCAAATGCAGGATGAAGTAGTTGTTCTAATTGTTTAGGTTCAACTCTTAAAAGTGCTTCTTCTTTAGTAATTTTACCTTCAGAAACTAGTTCAACAGCAATTCTTAAAGCCGCTTCTGCTGTTCTTTTACCATTTCTAGTTTGAAGCATAAATAACTTACCATTTTCTATCGTAAACTCCATATCTTGCATATCTTTATAATGGTCTTCTAGAGTTTTACATATCTTAACAAATTCCTCGTAACATTCAGGCATAACTTCTTTTAATGTCTCAATAGACTGTGGTGTTCTAATACCTGCCACTACATCCTCTCCTTGTGCATTAATTAGATACTCTCCATATAACTTAGCTTCCCCAGTAGCCGGATTTCTAGTAAAGGCAACACCTGTTCCACTATTTTCACCCATATTACCATAAACCATCTCTTGAACATTAACAGCAGTACCCCAATCACCTGGAATATCATTAAGACGTCTATAAGTAATCGCCCTATCATTATTCCAACTTCTGAATACGGCTTTAACCGCTTCAATTAATTGTACTTTAGCATCCTGTGGGAACTCCTCACCTGCATGTTTTTTATATTCATTCTTATATCTATCTACAACTTCAACTAAGTCCTCTGCCGTTAAATCAGTATCAAGTTCTACTTTCTTTTCTTTTTTTATATCTTCAAATAAATATTCAAAAGAACTCTTTGGAAAGCCCATAACTACATCGGCAAACATTTGAATAAAACGACGATAACAGTCATAAGCAAATCTCTTGTTATCTGTAAGTTTCGCAAGTGTTTCTACAACTTCATCATTCATACCAAGATTAAGAATTGTATCCATCATTCCTGGCATAGAACTTCTCGCTCCACTTCTAACTGATACTAATAATGGATTTTTATCATCACCCATTTTCTTACCAGTTACCTTTTCAAGATTAGCTAGTTCTTTAAAGATTTCCTCTTTAATATCATCACTAATCTCTTCATTATCTTTATAGTATTTTAAGCAAGCTTCAGTTGTTACAGTAAAACCACGAGGTACAGGTAAACCAATTCTTGTCATCTCAGCAAGATTAGCACCTTTTCCTCCTAACAACTCCTTCATATCCTTATTGCCTTCACTAAAGGCATAAACATATTTCATTAAATCACTATCCTTTCGCTATACTTAAAGTATATCAAAGTTAATTTGTTTTTAAAAGAAATTTATTTATTAATTGTTATCAAAAAAACGACATGTTATACTAATAGCAAAGGAAGTGTTTTAAGTGAAGAAGAAAAGAATTTTATTAAAACTTAGTGGAGAGGCTTTAAGTGGTTCTAAAGATAATGGTATTGACTTTGAAAGAGTAATAGCAATTGCAAAAGAAGTTAAAGAGTGTCTTGATATGGGCTTTTCTATTGCTATAGTTGTAGGTGGAGGAAACTTTTGGCGAGGTAAAGCGAATGATTTTATGGAACGTCAAACCTCTGATTATATAGGTATGCTTGCAACTACTATGAATGCTCTAGCTCTACAAGATGCTTTTAAACAAATAGATGTTCCAGTTAGAGTTGAAACTGCTATTGAAATGCGTAAAGTTGCCGAGTTCTACATCCGTGAGAAGTGTGAGAAACATCTAGAAAAAGGAAGAGTTGTAATATTTGGTTGTGGTACAGGTAACCCATTCTTTTCAACTGATACGGCAGCAGCTTTAAGAGCAGCAGAGATTAATGCTGATATTTTAGTGAAAGCAACTAATGTAGATGGTATTTATGATAAAGATCCTAAAAAGTATAAAGATGCTAAATTAATTAAGGAAACAACATATAATGAAGTTTTAAATAAAAAGTTAAAAGTAATGGACTTAACAGCAATTACTCTATGTATGGAAGAAGCTATTCCTATAATTGTCTTTAATATAAATAAACCTGGTATGTTAAAACAAGCTCTTATTACTGATGATATAGGTTCTATTGTAAAGTAGGTGTATTATGTATCCATTTAAAATATTAAATAAAAAGAAATATGCTTTATGTTTTCTTAATGCTTTTATAGAAAATTTATGTCTTTATATAATGCCTGTCATCTTATCAATTTACTTAACTGTACCATTTACCCTAGATAAATTTAAAATGCTAATTATTTTTACTATTGTTCTTAAAGTTATAGAAATATTCTGTAATGTGTTGTGGAATACAAAAGTAGTGGTATTTTTAGAAAATACTAAAAAAGATTTACAACTATCTTATTTTAAAAGACTTTGTAATCTGAAAATATCTAAACTTAATAATAGTCATACTGGTTTTTTAAAAAGCCAGATAGACACCATCAGTAATGAAACATATAATCTTTTAAATGAATTAATGCTAACTATTAATGGTGTTATAGTTGCCATTACTATATTTTTAATTCAAGTTTTTAATCAAAGTAAACTTGTGTTCATAATTTGTATTATCTTTATTATTTTCATTATAATTTATAATGTTATTATTTCTAAATACAATGTTAAATTACAAGAAAATTATAATGACATCTATGCCAAATACACTGCTACTAATGTTGATTTTATAGAAAATGTAAAAGTAGTTAAAAATTATGATGCTCTTACTTTTGCCACTAATAAAATAAACGAAAAGTTTAGTTATATTAAAAAGCCAATGAGAAAAAACACTATTTATGCTTCTCTAAGATGGGATGGTATTAATGCTTTAATTTATATGTTATATGCCATACTTTTAATAAGTTTATTTATAAGTATGAAAAATGGTAATGATGTCTTTAGTTATATAGTTTTCTATTCTTCTATGTTTAGTGGCCTTAGTACTGAATTAAGAGGTGTTGGTAGATTATTTGTTAATTTAAATAAATATAAGTCTGCTAATAATCAAATAGAAAAAGTTTTAACCCAAGAAGAAAAACAACCTAAGTTTAGAAACTTTAATAGTATTACTTTAAAAGATATAGAGTTTAAATATAGTAAGAAAAGTAAAAATATTATAAATATACCTTACTTCAAGGTAGATAAAAAAGATAAAGTAAGTATAATGGGAGAATCTGGTCAAGGTAAATCTACTTTCCTTAATCTATTCTGTAGGTTTTATAAGATAGATGATAATAAATATTTAGTTAATGGTAAAGAAAGTAATAAAGCTCCAGATGTCGCTTATATTTCTCAAGAAACAGACCTCTTTGATTTATCTATTAGAGATAATCTCTTACTAGGTAAAAATATAAGTGATAAGAAATTAAATGAATATCTAAACCAAGCAGGACTTCTTGATTGGATTAATAGTCTAGAACATGGTCTTGATACTATAGTTGGTGAAAAAGGTATAAGACTATCTACTGGTCAAAAACAAAGATTAAATATTATTAGAGGAATTCTTTTAGATAAAGAAATATACATTTTAGATGAACCAACTTCTAATTTAGATATTTTATCTGAAGAAAAGATTTATGATATGATAAATAAGTATTTAAATGATAAAACTCTAATTATCGTAACTCATAGACCTAAATTAAAAAATATCTGTAATAAACATTATTATTTTAAAGATAAAGAAATGATTTTAGAAGATTAAAGACCCTAATATATCAATTATTAAGGTCTTCTTTACTTTTTAATTTATCTATTTTCTTTTTCGATAACGGATAAAAAGTAGAAACAAAATATTCTTTTTTATCTAGTCTAACTACTACACATACGTATTGATCTACTTTTCCATAATACTTAAGACTATTTCGCTTTTCATCATATTCTACATAATAAGGACTAGAAATAATTTTATCTATATTCATTAAAGTATTATGATAACTATCTAATGTGATGAAATCGTTAGCATGTTTATTAGTATGAATGTCCAATTTATTTGATTGTACTATTTCTTTTGAAACCACTTTTTCTATATTAAAACATTTTATAATATTTTCATCTAAATATCCAATTATTTTTGAAGTAAAATTTTTATTTCTAGTCATTAACAAACCCTCCTGTAAATTAATAGAGCCCACATTCAAAGAATGTAGGCTCAAGAGTAACATGGTAGGTCTCCCAGTCCCTACTTGTATTCTTTCAGGATACAACCTTACTCAAACTTACTAGTAAATAGTAAGCGTCAGTGCAAGAAGATAATTTACACCCTCAATGTTACTCAAATATAATATACAATGCTCATATAAATAATAATGTCAAAATATGCATTGTAATTATCTCTTTTGAGGACTAACCTCGAGATGTATGAATTATTATAAATCATACTTTATAAGAAGTCAATACAAAATTAACTTTCTTATACTTAATATTTTAACATATAAAACTCATCACTATAATATTTTTTTTATATTTTACACTAAAATTGTAAAATTTTAAGGAAATCTATATCTTATAAACTTTGTTCTTACCCTGTCTTATTCTTTGAAACTGTTCTTTTAAAGTACTCTTTGTATAAAATACAGCCCCTTTTAAATCAACTTCATCATCTAAAAACTCATAGTGTCTCTTATTACTTTCCCATACACTTTCATGCTTTTATATAAAATCATTATTAAGATAATCAGTATTTAGATTATAAATATCTCTAACTTTTCCTCTATCTTGAAGCATCTTTTCAAAATAATAAGAAAATTTATCTAAGTCATAATCTCCACCATGCAAGTGATAAATATCATAGAAGTCTTTTGTTAGAGTTGTTCGGAAATTAAATTAAGCAATATAAAAGTTATACAATGCACAAATCAAAACAGCAAATGGTGCAAAAAAATTTAAATTATTTCTAAATTTAGTACTAAGTATCTTAAACCTTTTAATCCAACCATTAGTATGTTCAATAAATATTCTAGTCGAGCCAATATCCTTATTATAGTTTATATCATCTTCAGTAAGAGGATGATTTTTACTTTTCTTTTTAGGAATTTTACTATTATTGTGAATCTTATTTATTCCAACATATCCTAAATCTGCTGTGTAAGTAACATTTTCGGGAGTTCCTTCAAATGTCCTCTTAAAAAGGTGAAAATCATGCTCTGCACCTAATCCAATCTGTATTTCATAAATAAAGCCTGTATCTGTTCCTTTAATAATTTGAATTTTCATTGTATGATATTTCTTTTTACCAGAATATTTACTTTTTTGATTGTATTTTGGTCTTTGAATTCTGATTTCTGTAACATCTAGTAATCTGTTTTCAGAATTTTCATTTTTTGTGCATTTAGAACCCATAAGAGTAAAATTTCTATCTTTTATAAGTGTATTTAATACAAAATGTATGTATTCACATATAATGCTTTTAGATACGTCCCATTCAAAAGCATAATCTTCCATTGCATTATATTGTTTTATGTATAAAAGAAATATTATAACCATTTCTCTAGCACCATATTTAGGTGTTCTTCCTCTTTTATTTTTGTGCTTTTTATTTAATTCTTTTTGAATTGTTCTTATCATTGCATAAAATATTACTCTTCCAACTCCTAATAATCGCACAAACTTTGTATAATTTAACTTCTTTAATCTTTCTTCTGAATACTGCTCTTTTCCCATTTTTATTCCACTAAAATAGCCTTTATGGAATAACTTAGGAAATTCAAATTGCTAGATATGAATTAAAGTTACTCCATAAAGGCTACTTTCTAATTTCCTTCTTTCATATCTAGCACTTAAATTGTACCACATTTTTAATTTCCGAACAACTCTGTTCTTGTATTTAAAACATCTGTCTTGGTAGACTCAGCGATAATACATAATTTTTCTGCTAAAGTCTCTTCCATAGAAGGTACTACTACTTCATATTCTTCATCTTTTGAAAATATTTTAGGTACTAATTTTAATTGTTTCTCATAAATACAAGGATGATTTTCTCTATAATCAATACCTATTGGATGATTAATCTTTCCATATTTAGCAGCGATTGGAAACTTAATAATACCTGTATTAGTTCTTCTAGGAGCACCTCTTAAAATATAATCAAAATCATTATTTTCCTCTTTAACACACATTGCATTTACTAAAAGTATTAAAGGGTTATGATGGTCTATTGTACTAGTTAAATCTATATCGGTAATCGGTCTAACTATTTTACCTAAATGTACTGCTTGAGCAAAACTTCCTTTAACTATTATATCCATACTTTTATCTATTTTACTTAAACGATAGAGTAAATCTCTTGAAAAGAAAGTGTTATAAACATTAGTTATACTAATATTAAGCCTTTTAGATTCTTTATTTAAATATGACTTTAAGCTATCACAATTCTTGAATTTATTCATTAGAACCATCCCCCTTTAGATGGCTAAATTATACCATAATGTATACCAAAAGTCAAAATTACTAATTGTATTCTCACTAATTTTCCATTATAATATAAAATACTTAGAAAGAAGTGGTAATATGTTTTTTATATGTATGTTAATGCCTGCTAGTATTTCTATTCTTATAGAAAAAAGAATAGACAAAACTAACAAAAGTACAAGTGATTTAATATTAAAGTATTTACTTTATACTTTTCTAATTACAACGATTATGAATACTTTTGTATATATCTTTAGTAGTGAAAAGATGTTTCATTATGCTGAATATACATTTAGTTATGACTTTTGTTTAAAATATATGTGGCTTAGCTTAGTAGTTGCTATTATCTTACCATATATATTAAAAGTAATAAGTACTAATGTTGATATTAAATTAGAGTTAAAAGAGAAAAAAGATACCAAGAAAGATAAAGCAGTAAAAAATGTTAAAAAGATTAAAGAAGTTAAAAAAAGAAAAAATAATAAGAGCAATTAAATGGATATTAGCTTTTCTCTTAATCTTTTTAGCTCTCATTATTATCTTTAGTACACACTGGTCTTTAATTAATTTTCAGTTTAATAATTTTGACCAAATATTATTTACATTAACTAGTTCAGTAGCATCTGCTAGTAATGATTTAATAGAAGAATTTATTAAAGAAAATGTTTTAATACCTCTTATTATTACTATTGTAATCATAGTGATTGTTATAATCTTTAAACATTTATTTAAACATCTAGAGGCATACATTACTATTAAAATTAGAAGTAAGTCTTTTAAATTAAGGTTTTATAATGTTATTAAATATTTACTTTTACTTAGCTTAGTAAGTTATTCCCTTTATTATGCTTTAAGTAACCTATATATAATTGACTATATTAAGTATAGTTATATAGAATCTAATTTCTTAGAAGTAAATTATGTAGAACCAGAAGAAGTTAAATTAGAATGGCCTGATGAAAAAAGAAACTTAATTTATATTTTTCTAGAATCAATGGAATCTACTTATGCTGATAAAGAAAACGGTGGGGCATATGATATTAATTACATGTCTGAATTAACAGAGCTTGCTAAAGATAATATTAATTTTTCTTCTAATAATTTAGTTGGTGGTGCTCATATGGGATATAATGCTTCATGGACAATGGCTGCTATGGTAGCACATACTGCAGGTATTCCTTTAAAAACTATTTTTAATCAAGATGATGTAAGTACTTATGAAGCAGGTACTACTCTTCCAGGGGCATATTCTATAGGAGACATACTAAAAGATGCAGGATATAGGCAGTATATTATGGTAGGCTCTGATTTAACCTTTGGTGGAAGAAGAAATTATTTTAAAAATCATGGTAATTATACTATGTATGATTATTATACTGCAATAGATGATGGAATAATTGATGAGGATTACTATGTATTTTGGGGTTATGAAGATGCTAAGTTATTTGACTATGCTAAAGAAGAATTAACAGAAATCTCTAAAAGTGATGAACCATTTAATTTCACAATGCTAACTGTTGATACTCATTTTGAAGATGGATATTTAGATGATTCTTGCAAAGATATATATGATAATCATTATTTAACATCTATTGATTGTTCTAGTGAAAAATTAGATGATTTTGTTAATTGGATTAAAGATCAAGACTTTTATGAAAATACTACTGTTATACTAGTAGGAGACCACCTTAGTATGAATACCTATTCTTTTGATGAAATAGATCCTACTTATCAAAGAGGTGTTTATAATGTTTTTATAAATTCAGCAGTTGATACTGATTGTAATAAGAATAGAAACTTTACAACCTTTGATTATTACCCTACTACCCTAGCTGCATTAGGAGTTAAAATTGATGGGGAAAGACTAGGGTTAGGAACTAATTTATTTAGTTGTAAAGAGACATTATCAGAAGAATATGGTAATGATTATATTGATGAAAGACTTATGGAAAAATCTCTTTATTATGATGCATGTATTGGAAAAAAATGTGATAACAAAAAAGATAAGTAATGTTAATAATTACCTATCCTTTATTTTATTTAGCAAGTAATTCACTAATTAAATTACTTATCTCAGTTGGATTATCTAAAGTCATTCCTTCAATAAGTCTAGCTTCTGCATAAAGTATTTTACTATACTTCTCTAATGTCTCATAGTCTTTCTTCTCATATAAAGATTTCAATTTAGCAGCAATAGGATGATCTTCATTAATCTCCATTACAGTACTTGCTTTTACACCAGTATCAGTTGGCATAGCATCCATTACTTTTTGCATTTCTACTGATACAGCACCTTTACTAGTTAAGCATACAGGATGATTTTTAAGTCTATGAGTAAATGCTACTTCATTAACACCATTATTTAGAGCATCATGCATTTTAGCAAACATGTCTTTATACTCTTCATTAGTTTTCTTTAACTCTTCTTTCTCTTCATCACTTTCAAAGTCTGCTTCTTCACTTGCTACATTGACAAAGTTCTTCTCTTTATAGTTCATCATTACTTTAAAGACAAATTCATCTAAGTAATCAGTTAAATATAAGATATCTATACCCTTCTCTTTAGCAGCTTCAACCTGAGGTAATAAATCAATTTTATCAATAGTCTCACCACAAGCATAGTAAATATTCTTATCATCATCACTCATACCAGAAACATATTCATCAAGTGTAACCATCTTTTTCTCTTTAGATGAATAGAAAAGTAATAAATCTTGTAATGTTTCCTTAGCCATTCCATAAGACTCATAAATACCTACTTTAAGTTGCATTCCAAAGTCTTTAAAGAACTTCTCATAGTTTTCTCTATCATTTTTAAGCATTTTTTCTAGTTCTTTTTTAATCTTAGATTCAAGGCTCTTAGCGATAGATTTAATTTGATAGTTCTCTTGTAAAGTTTCTCTTGAAATATTTAAAGATATATCTTCACTATCAACGATACCTTTAACAAAGCTAAAGTAATCAGGTAAAAGGTCAGCACATTTATCCATGATTAGAACACCTTTAGAATAAAGCTCAAGTCCTTTCTCATAGTCTTTAGAATAATAATTATAAGGAGCATGACTTGGTATAAATAGTAAAGCTGTATAAGAACATCTTCCTTCTACTTCACTACGTATTACTTTTAGTGGTGCTTCATAGTCATAGAATTTATCTGTATAAAAAGAATTATAATCTTCATCTTTTACACTACTCTTTTGTTTCTTCCAAATTGGAACCATACTATTTAGAGTTTTATCTTCAATCTTTTTCTCTTCCTTATCATCTTTCTTAGTAGTTGTTTCTACTTCCATCTTAATAGGATATGCAATATAGTCAGAATACTTCTTAACTAGTCTTTCAAGAGCATAGTCTTCTAGATATTCATCATAGTTATTATCTTCATTATTCTCTTTTAGATGAAGGATAACTTTAGTACCACATTTATCATAGTCACACTCTTCGATAGAATATCCATCAGCACCTCTTGATACCCAACGATATGCTTTATCACTATCATAGGCTTTACTAATTACTTCTACTTCATCACTTACCATAAAGCTAGAGTAAAAACCAACACCAAACTGTCCAATAATTGCCATGTTTTTATCATCAGACATCTTCTCTTTAAATAACGCAGAACCACTCTTAGCGATAGTACCTAAATTATTTTCAAGTTCTTCCTCATTCATACCAATACCATTATCAACGATAGTTAAGGTACGATTATCTTTATCAGGAATAAGTCTAATCTCTAAGTCTTTTTTCTTAACTTTAATACTTTTATTAGTAAGTGATTCATAATAAAGTTTATCAATAGCATCACTTGCATTAGAGATTAACTCTCTTAAAAATATCTCCTTATTAGTATAAATAGAATTAATCATTAAATCTAATAGCTTTTTAGATTCAGCTTTAAATTGTTTCTTCTTCAAAATAATCACTCTTCTTTCTTATTTACATAATGTAGAATAACACTAGAGTTAGCAATTGTCAATAGTGAGTGCTAAACTTTTCCTATAAAAAAGAAGTAAAAGTTTACTTATATTTAGATTCTATATATTTTAATAAAGCTCTACATCCTTTATCTACCTCTTCATAAGTAATAGTAAAGTTATGAGTATACCAAGGGTCATCTATCTCTTTACTATGCTTAGTAAAGTCTAATAGTTTATACACTTTCTTATCAGTACCAAATAACTTTTTCATAGATAGAACATTATAATTATCCATGCCTATGAAGTAATCAAACTTTTCATAATCACTTTTTAATAACCTAGTAGCATAATGCCTAGTATAAGGAATATTATGTTTATCTAGGATACTCTTAGTACCAGGATGAATATCATTACCAATTTCATCATCACAAGTACCACGAGACTCAACTAAAAACTCATTCTCTAATCCTTCTTTTTTTACCAAATCTTTAAATATAAACTCAGCCATTGGACTTCTACAAATATTACCTAAACATACAAAACAAACTCTTATCATGCTACACCTCTTTATTCATTATTAAATTTTAGTAACTCTCTAATATCATCAACAGATAAATTTTGGAAACTCTTATACTCATCTCCATCATTTTCTATTAACTTATCACTAAGTATCTTCTTCTTTGCTTGTAAATCAAGAATCTTCTCTTCAATAGTTCCCTTAGTAATTAGTTTAATAACTTCAACAGTATTCTTTTGTCCTATTCTATGGGCTCTATCAGTCGCTTGATTCTCTGCTTGGGGATTCCACCATAAGTCTAAGTGAATTACGATATCAGCACTAGTAAGATTTAAACCAGTACCACCACTTTTTAACATAATTAAGAAGATATTAGTATCATCTGTATTAAACTTATCTACTAATTCTTGACGTTTCTTACTACTGACAGAACCATCTATAACGTAACTAGTAATACCTTCTTTAGTAAGATTATCTTTTACGATGTTTAAAGCCGTTCTAAAACTAGTAAATAAAAGTATTTTATGGCCATTAGACACTGCTTCCTTAACAACATCTGTTAAGTGTTCTATTTTAGAAGATGTTTTATTAAAGTTATCAAAGATAATCTTAGGGTCAATACAAACTTGTCTAAGTCTTGTTAATAATGTAAGTATCTGCATCTTATTCTTAGAAAAACCTGCACTTACTAACTCTTCCATCTCTTCCTTAGTCTCTTTAACTAAAGCCGCATATATCTTCTTTTCTTCATCACTTAAATCTATATAAATATTATTCTCTATCTTATCAGGTAAATCTTTTAAGACTTCATTTTTCTTACGTCTTAAGATAAAAGGTTTAACTTGACTTCTTAATTTACTTAAAGTCATATTAGTATCATCATCAAAGTTTTCTCCTATCTTATACTTTTCACTAAACTTAGATTTATTAGCAAGAAAACCTGGCATTATATAATCAAAGATACTCCATAACTCTATAATAGAGTTTTCAATAGGTGTTCCTGTTAAAGCTAATTTTATTTCACTATTAATACTCTTAACCGCTTTAGTTAACATAGCCATAGGATTTTTAATATTTTGTGCTTCATCTATAACCATAACTTTAAAGTTCATCTCTTTATAGATATCTAAATCTTCCCTTAATAATCCATAACTAGTAATATAAACATTACCATTATAAATTTTTAATTTATTATGTCTATCTTTCTTCAATCCTACAAAGATACTTCTTTTAATATCATCACTGAACTTCTTAAATTCATTATCCCAGTTATAGACTAAAGCCGTAGGACAAACTATTAATATTTTAGCATTCTTATCTTCTTCTAATACTCTTCTAATAAAAATAATAGTCTGTAGGCTCTTACCAAGTCCCATCTCATCAGCAAGTATACCTCCAAGACCACATTTATAAAGATTATAAAGCCATTTAACCCCATCTTTTTGATAGCCTCTAAGTAGTTTATCTTCACTCTTAGTAAAGTTAACATCTATATCTTTATATTCTTTAAAATTCTTAACAAATTCATCAAATAAATTATTAGTCTTAATAAATCTATTCTTGCTTCTTAAACTATCAAGATAAAGGGCTCTAAACTTAGGTATCTCTCCCCTTTCTTCATCAAGGTCTAAATCTTCTTTTAACTCCTCTAACTCTTTAATAGAAGGGTCTAATAAGTCTAAGATATCACCACTTTTTAATCTGTAATACTTCTTTTTATTCTTTAAATTTAAAAAGATATCATCTAACTCACTAGGACTTACATTATCTAGTTTAAACTCATAATTTAAGATATTGTCCCTTCCTATACTAAAAGTAGTACTTCCTTTTACCTTCTTAATCAAGCTTGTATTCTTTAACTTCTCACTAGTAAATACTTCATAAGTATCAGTTAACTCATCTATACCATTTTCTAAAAAATAACCTACTTCATCTATATCATAAAGTTTAAGTTCAGCATCAAAGCCATATTTAGTAAGGTCTAAAAAGACACTTCGCTCGAACTCTTTATCTCTAACTACATTATTGTCTTCTTTATCTAAGTAATTAACCTCCACATCTCCATAAGTAAAGATAATTTTACATTCTATATATAACTCTAAGATATCAAAATATAACTTAACAGAAGGAGTCTTTACAATAACTAAATCATCTACAGACTCATCAAGTTCTACTTTATCTTTAATACTAGGAATTACATAATCTTTAAAATCTTTAAAGTTCTTATCAGAAAAAGTTAAACTATCTACCCCTTCTTCCATAATATTTCTAGCAAGTATTGTCTCTTTTTCATTTAATCTATAAATACCATTTCTATCTATTAAGTAACTATAATCATTAGATAGTTTTTTTAACTTCGTTAAATCATAATCTATCTTTAAGGTATGATTATCATCCTCTTTAATAATTTTAAAAGTAAATGGTAAATGATTAACAACAGGTAATTCTTTATTAATACCAGATTCTTCTACATAAACACTATCTACTATTGAAAATAAGTCATCTAAAGTATTTTTAGAAGGTATTAAATAAGAATCATATCTATAGAGTCTAGAATAGGCAAGTTCTATAAAGTTTATAAGTCTTTTACTCTCACTATTAAAATAATATTCTTTATTATTATAAACAAATTCTTTACCAAACTTAACTTCTCCTCCATTACGATATCTATCTATAAAAGTATTAACTTTAGTACCTAACATATAGAGTTTATTAGAACCTACTTTAAATCTTAACTCATAAGCTTCAT
Organism: Candidatus Onthousia excrementipullorum; assembly: GCA_018712385.1. GTDB lineage: Bacteria > Bacillota_I > Bacilli_A > RF39 > UBA660 > Onthousia > Onthousia excrementipullorum. The sequence continues at coordinate 17,032 of DVHC01000064.1, forward strand.
TATCATAGTAACTATAATAACTATAGTAACGTTCAAATTTTAAGTATGGTACAATTTTCGCTTCTTTTTTTACAATATTTTTATCAAGTGATGTTCTTTTTAGTTCGGTTAATAAAGCAGATGCCAAGATAGTATTATGTTCTTCTTCATCAAATAAAAAATATTCCCCTTGAAACTTAGTAAGGACAGCAGCGACATGTTTACATGAGTCTGTTAAAGAAAATTGAGGACAAGTACAGGAAATATCAGATATTTCTTTATCATCACTATCAACTTCTATTGTAACTATATAAGACTTTAAGGTATGTTCAGATGATACAATAAATCTATGAGTGGTATATCCTAAATCTTGATAACTACCTACATATCTTACTTTCCTATTATCATAGTTTAAGCCTTTATCTAAATCACTTGGATTAACATATCTTAATAATTCTTCAGTCATAAAAACACCACCTTTTCACATCATGTATTACTATAACATAGAAAAAGAAAAAAAGCATCTAATAATTAATTTGAGTTTAGGTTTTTTACGAAAAAAGTTATAAAAACACCACCACTTTATATCAATTTATAGTAATGTATCAAACTACATAGTAAATTAATCTATTTTATGCATTCAAAAGGAGAACATTTCTTATGTTCTTTTTTTGATGCTATATAAGTTAACAATATTTTAAAGTTTTAACTCTAACTGTTTATATTTCTCCCTTACTTCAATATCCATCCACTCTTTTATTCCAGTATGTGCATAAGAAAGTATTCTCTTTATACCTCTTGCTATCTGACTTAACCATACTATTGATTTTTCCTTTAATGATTTACTTGCATATATTATCTTTATTGTTAATAATTTTCTATCTATATTATCTGCTAATATCGCTATATGCCCTAAGTGTATTGTTAACATCATATTTAAATTATTCATGCTTTCTAACGTTCTTACTCTCATATTCTCAAAATCATATTCTTGTTTCTTTCCTCTAAAATGTTCTTCTATTCTCCATCTTGATAAATATAATCTTGCAACTTTTATTACATCATCTTTATCATTAATATCTATATTAGTTAGTAATTTCATTGGCTTTTCTTCACTTAAGCCATATACTATTATTAATGTATATTCTTCATTATTATATGGTAGTACTGCTTTTGTATATGATAATAACAACTCTTGTTCTTCATTATCATCAAACAACACTTTCATGACTATCTTTCCTTTTCTTGACTTTGCTACTTCTAAAACACTTCTTCTTTTTCCCTTAAATAAAAGTGTTCTTACATCATCTAATCTAACAACAAACTTATGATGTTTTTTACTCATATAATCAAATATTTTATTATTATCATAACCTCTATCAAATATTCCTATAAATTCTTCTCCAAATATATCTTCTGCTGCTTCTATACTTTTCTTTGTATACTCATTTTTACTTACAAAATCTTTGCTTTTACAGGAATATATTTTACTATATATACTTAATGGTTGTTTTTCATTTTTAGTTAATGCAGTCGCTTCACACACATGATATCCATTTACTGTTTTTTTATCTTTACTCGAAGCATCTATCACTCTATCTAAGTCTTCTAATTTTTTACTATATTCTTTATTAATATCACTATCATCAAATAAGACAATAGCATTATCTTTATCTAATACTTTACTTACTTCTTTTATATAATTATTCCAAATTGTTTCTTTTTCTTCTTCATATAGATTATTTAAATTATCACATAGTCTTTCTATTGTATAATTTAATTTTATATCTTCATCTAATGACCTTGCTATTTCTGATATTAAACAACTACCACCTTTAGAAAGACCATATTGCATATCTAACACAAACTTACTAGTTGGTTTATTTAATTCTAAAGAAATTTTTTTGGAAAAATTTACAATTTCTCTTTTCATTTCATATGTATTTGTAGTAAAATTATTCATAGGAAACAACCTCCTTATTTTTTGTTTAGTAATGATTTATTTTACCAATTAAATTATAACAAAAATTGGAAGTTATTTCCTTATTTTATGCTTAAAAAAGTGAATCTGTGGATAACACATTTTCACTTTTTCTTTGTCAAGTTTTATTTTTACCTAAACTCAAAATAATTAAATTAAATGCCTTTAAACATTACTACAATGAATAATACTATCGTCAAAATAAGAGCGATCATTGTTAAAGCAAAGATTAAATTTTCTTTCTTCTTTTCAATATCTTTATTCATAGATTGTTCTCCTTTCTCTAGAATAATAAATATCGCCCAAAAGAATATTAGATGCTTCAATATTATAGTATCGAATCATAATCTTTTAATCAAGAGAAACTATCTAAATTATTTCTATTTGTCCGTTAGAATATCTTTCTACTACGTTATCATACTCGACTATTTCTTTTATAAAACTAGATCTTTCTTTATAAGAGTATGGACATAGTATATATACCTTATTCTTAGTCCTAGTTAATGCTACATAGAATAATCTCCTCTCTTCTGGATAAAGAATTGGTTCGCACTTTTCTTTTGATAATAAAGATATTACAGGCTCATCTTTTATCATACTAGGAAAGCCTCTTTTAGCATTAATAGTATTAAGAATTATTACCTGATCAAAACCTAAACCTTTAGATTTATGAATAGTTAAATATGTTATATCAATGTTTTTATTATCCTTTAGTATAACATGATCTCCATCACCTTTTTTAAATAGTGATACATCATAAAAGTAATCTATATCTTTATTATATCTACCTAACAAAAGAATTTTATCACGAGGATTATTTTTATATATATCTAAAATTGTATCTTTTAAAATCACCTCAATCTTAGCACTATCTAAATTATTATCATAATAGTTTATTACAACAGGATTTTTTAAATGTTTTTTAGTAATTAATCTCTTATCTATTTGATAATAATTTTTAGAGATGAAAGTGTAAGCAACATCAACAAGTTCTTGACTATTTCTATAAGTATTAATAATTTTTAAAATATCAGCATAACCCATAAGTTCATAAAAGTTTGTAAATAAAGACATATCTGCTAGGGAAAATGAGTAAATAGACTGATAATCATCCCCTACTGCTACAATCTTTGCATTAAATAAAGTAGAAAGTTCTTTAATAAAATTATATCTTTGATAAGAGATATCTTGATATTCATCTACAAATATATAATCATATTCAATTTTTTTAGTTTTAAGTAAAGATAGTTTTTTATAAGCATAATTAATCATATCTTGAAAATCAATTTGGTATCTACTATGAATATAATCATTATAATAACAATAAACTTTTCTAATAAATTTTAATTGTTTTACTACTATTTCATTATCAGCACTAGTTATCAATTTATCAAAGTCTTTCAAAGTTAGATTACTAGCTTTAAACTTATTAATAAATAATCTAATTATCTTAGTAGCTTTAAAAAATATTGTATCAGTAGATGTTTCTAATATCCTAAAATACACTTCATCTAAACTTTTCTCTATTAACTTTATATTTCTCTTTTCTAATTCTTCTCTGAGTTTATCAATATAGTCAGTACCATCATCATATTCACTATATAACTCAATTAAATCAGTATTATATTTATGATGGAGTTCACGTTTCTTTTCAACTAGTCTATTATAATAATTAATATCATCAAGTGTATAGTTCCCATCTTCATTATATTTTGTAAGTCCATAAAACTCTATATATGTTTTTTTACCATTAACATCTATGGTAAAGTCTGGAGAATAACTAGCTTTATTGAAGAGATTATATGGATAAACTTCTTCATAATGATAAGGAATATTATTACGATATAAAAAGTTAGCGATACGTACTTCTCCTAATGATTTAACATATTCTCCATTAATAGTTCTATTATATCTAAGACGTCTATCTATTTTGTTTTTAACTACTTCTAATAGATTATCCTTTTCTTTAAGATATTTCTCTTGCATATAAAATTTATAATATTCTTTAAATGTAGGATAAGAAAAAGCTTCATCTTGAAAATTAACTTTTGATTTAAAAGCATCAATAAACTCTTTTAATAGACTTTTATTTTCAAAGACTACTTCTTTAATATAACTATTAAGTATTGCTATCATTTTATTATCATCTATTATTTGTAAAGGTTTATCTGTTAGTTCTCTTAAAATAGAGATACCAAGTTTATGAAAAGTTAACACTTCTATATTAAGATTAAAATCATTATTTATTCTAAGAGAAAGTTCATCCTTTGCTTTATTAGTATATGCTAAAACTATTATTTTACGAGGATCTACTTTAAGCTTATCTACTAAGTATTTAACTTTAGCAGCGATTACGGTAGTTTTACCAGACCCAGCTCCTGCAATAACTAGAGAATAATCTTCATCACTAACAATTGCCTTTCTTTGATAATTATCTAAAAGAATATTAGAATCTATTTCTTTAAACATATTATCAAAATAATCTTTATATGTAATTAAAGCATTATTAATAAAATAAGTATTATAGTTTTTAATCATATTATAGCCATTATTTATAATTTGTAACATTTTATTTTGATTATCTAAAGATAAAACACTTCTATTACTATTAAACATTTTAAATACATCTTGATATTTATCTAAGAATTTATCAAATACTTTTTTAGAAATAAATTTATTTTTAGTAAATAAGCTTTCAAATTCAGATAAACAATTAGATACTGCTACACTATAATAATCATTACTATTCATAAGACCACCTACTATAATAATAGTAACACAAAATTTGTATAAGTGCATTTAAAAACATCTCATTAGAGATGTTAGTTGTCAATTTCTATAAGTTCATATTCACGGTTACCTACACCAAGGTCATAGGCTGCTTCTACAGTATGTACACCTTGAAGTGATTCAATTCTACTAATTAGTTTATCTTTACCAGGATCAGTAGAGTTGTATACAAGGTCAAGACAAGCTTGATCTACTGCTACTGGATCAGTTGATGCAAGTATTCCAATATCTTGCATACAAGGAGCAGAAGCATTACCATCACAGTCACAATCTATTGAAATATTTTTCATGACATTGATATAAACAGCATTACCTTTAAAGTAATCTACTACAGAACTAGCAGCATCTGCCATTGCCTCTAAGAATCTATCTTGTTCTGGTAAGTTACCAAATAATTTTGTTTGGTCATTTGTAACACCTGCTGTATGAATTAATGTTTTACCAGCTGATGAAGCACAACCAATAGATAATTGTTTTAACGCTCCACCATATCCACCCATAGCATGTCCTTTAAAATGAGATAGAACAAGTAGTGAATCATACTTGGCTAAGTCTTTTCCTACATAGTTTTTCTTTAAGACTTTACCACTTGGAATATCTAGTTCCATATCAGGACCTTCTCTATCTAATAAATCAAATGGAAAATATTTCTCCCACTCATGTTCTTTAATTAATTCAAGATGTTTTTCTGTAGAGTTTCTAGCACCTTCATAAGCAGTGTTACACTCAACAACAGTACCATGTATATAGTTAATTACATCTTTAACAAATTCTGGTCTTAAATAGTTCTTATTACCTTTCTCTCCAGAATGCATTTTAACTGCCACATTTTTTTCTAATTTCTTTCCAACAGCTTCATATGCTTTAATAATGTTTTCAGGAGTTATCTCCTTAATAAAATATACTTTTGATTTTTCCATAATCTCTTCCTCCTTTAATTAATATAAATATCTTTTATTTTAGTATACAATAATTCTGCTAATTTTTTATGACTTTCTTCTGTTAAATGAACTCCATCTATACCAACATCTAAACCATCATTATTTAGGAAATAACAGTTATATTTTTTTGCAAGATCTTCATATATTGTATTTAATTGTTTTGACTTTTCTGTTGCACCCAAATACTTATTATCTTTCTTACAATACTCTGTATATTCATTTATAACTGGTGGAGTTACTATTAATAATTTAGGATAACTTTCTTTAAATTGAGATTTCCTGTTTAAAATAGTTTTGACAAAATATTCTTCTAATAATTCTCCAATTTCTTTAGCAGATTTATTATAAGTGTTTTTTAACTCATTAGTGCCTAGCATTAGTATAACCAAATCTATTGGGTCATGTGTATCTAAACAAGGTATTAAATATTCATAACCATTTTTTCCTTCCTTACCAGGTCTTAAATCATTTGATATTAAAGTTCTACTATTTAATCCTTCTTCTATTACTTCAAAATTATCTCCTAAAAGATTTGCTAAAACTTTAGTCCATCTTTTATCATTGCCATATCTTAGATGATTACTAAAAGAAATGTATCCCCAGGTATTAGAATCACCATAGCATAAAATTCTAACTTGTTGCATTGTTTATTCTCCTAACTTTTCATATTCTTCATCTTTAACTTCCTCACATTATTCATTAGATGCATTTTCTCCATTTTACAAACTTCCAAAGAATTTTCCTTGGCACAAATCTAAATTATTTTTGACAACTTAGTAGTGTATCATTAAAATGTCAATGTGAATATTAATAATATCTTCTTTTTTTTAAAGAATATTCACCTTTTTCACGATTTTGAGCATATTCTAATAATTCTTCTTTAGATACTTCGTGAAATTGAGATTCCGATTTACAGCCATTTACTTTTTCACCCATATAAATTAAATATTGTCTTTTTCGATTTAATTCTTCTTTTAATACATCTAACATTGACATATCAGTATAAAATTCTGTTCCATACATATATACATATGAATCTCTTTCTTTGTAAAAAGGTTGAAATGCATCGTATATTATTCTTTTCTCTTCGATTATAAATGAACCAAGAATATTTTCTTTGGAATCAGAGATTTTTAAACCACCACTAGATCTAAAAGATTCACTTTTCAATCTTCCATATCCAGCAATAAAGTTTCCATATTTCATATCAATAAGATGATCAGAATTTTTTAATTGTTCTAATAATTCAGGTGAAACTTGCTTTAATCTAAATGAAAAATTATATCTTTTTAAATACTCTAATACAGGTGTGTTTTGTCTAATTCTTATTAATTTATAATTTATAATATTGTTTTTAACTATCTCTTTCATACCATAATCCTCCATAAAATTAGATATATTATACTCTTTGTTTTCTAAATATGTCAATGTACATAATTATTTATATCACTATATCGGCGCTATTATGTAAGTAGTAGACAAAAATCTTTTTTCACCCATGCCAATGCTTTGCATTAGTAGGAATAGTAATAACTATACCAGTTTTTAGACTAACGTCATCCTTACCTTCTTCTTGGTAGGAAGTTAGAATTTATGCAAGCCTATATGATATCAAAATTTCTTATATAAATAATAATGTATAGTTCCTGGTGGGCAATCTTCAAATTGTCCCCACACAATATACGCTAGTTTTTGATAGAATTTTGGTGTTTGAAAACTCCAAGAAGATATTTTTACACCAATTGCATTATTTTCTTTTGCAAATTGTTCTATTTTTTTATAATCTCACTCCCAAGTCCTTTACCTCTATACCCCTCATCAATATAAAAATCTGTTAACTGATACCATCCAAATCTTATATATCCTAATGCACCACCTATAATTTCATTATTATCATATATAATAAAATCACCATTTATTGTGTTATTATGAGCATAAGATGAATTATTTCTGATATAGTCACAATTTTTTTGATTATATTTATGAAGATTAAATTTTACAAAGTGTTCTACATCATTACAATTATCTTTTTCTATTATTATTTTCTCCATAATATTTTAATCCAATCTTTCATATTCCTCATCAGTAACTGGTTCACACCATTCATTAGAGATTTCTTCTCCAGGTACTTCTATTGCTAAATGACTAAACCAAGAATCCTTCTTAGCCCCATGCCAATGTTTTATATTAGCAGGAATAGTAATAACCATACCAGGTTTTAGACTAACAGCATCCTTACCTTCTTCTTGATACCATCCTTCACCATCTTCACAGATAAGAATTTGTCCACCACCACTCTTAGCATGATGAATATGCCAGTTATTACGACAAGCTGGTTCAAAAGTAACATTTGCAATAAATAGACTTGTTTTATTAGGATCTGTTAAAGGATTTAAATAACTCTTACCAATAAAATATTTTGCAAAAGCAGTATTTTCTTCTCCTAAACCAAAGTCTCCTCCTTTTTTAATATCACTCATTATTTATCTTCTCCTTTCTCAGTTATATTTTTAATTAAATTAATTGTATTTAAACTTCTAGGAAAACCTAGATATGGAACTAAATTCTTTACTACTTCAACTAACAACTCTTTACTATTACCTAATTCCAAATTAGCATATATATGAGATGAAAGTTGTGGTGTTACATCTTGGAATGATGCTAGAGTTGCAAAAGTAATTAGTTCTCTTTCTTTATCACTTAAATATTTTCTAGTATAAAAATCTCCAAAACAATAACTTGCTAGATAATCCCAAATAAATTTAAAATCTTCACTTTCATTATTTCTCGACTTATCTATATTTTCTTTACCAAAAAGATTATACTGTGTTTCTAATCCTTTAGAATATCTATTATCATTATTAGTAGTAGAAGCCTCATTTGTTTTACCTAAAACTTCTTCTGTTATTACAAGAAATGGATAAACTTTACCAACCCCTAGATATGGAACAGTCTGATATACTGCTTCTTTCAAAGACTCTTTATCTACATAATTTATCGCTTCCATTAACTTATCTTTAAATATCTCTTTACTATTAGTAGATATTAAAGCTGGTAATAAAGTAAGATACTTCCTTCTTTCATCTATATTAGTTTTAATATCATTATTTATAAAATTATTAACAATATAATCTACTTCCATTACTTACTAACCTACTCTATAAATTTATTAATAACACTACTATCTGTTACTAACTTATTTTTATCAAACTTTAATACTAATTCATTAGTAACATTAGAACAGTACTTCTTAATATCATCAATAGTATGACCTAACCATCCTCCATTAGTAACTATTGGCATAATAGTTTTATCTTTTAAATCATACTTTTCTAAGAATGTATGAACAACAGGTGCATAAGTATAACCACTGTTTAACTTAAACAAGAGTTGCAAAGATAATAGTATCATAGCTATCTAAATTAATATTAATATCTTCTATTTCTCTTAAAGTATTACTATTAACCTCTTCTTGTCCTAAATCTACTACTTCATCATAATCATTAGAATAAGGTTCCTTTGGTTTAATCTCAAAAATATCTACATCAACTTTTTCTTTTATCATATCAACAATACTTTTAGTATTACCTGAATATGAATAATAAACAATCGCTTTCTTCATAAATATACCTTCTTTCTTACAAGATAATTTTACTGCTTAGACTTAACTCTAAGTCAAGAGTAAATTACTTAGTTTCTTTATCTATCCAATCTAAATAATCTTTACTTGGACTAGTTAAAGGAAATACAGCATATTCAAATACTTCATAACTATGAATTTCTTTTATCACTTCATAGACTTCATTAATTAAAGACTCTTTAGTCTTCATAAAGACTAAGTACTCTTTATCATTTTCAAGTTCTCCATTATAATTCCAACTGCTATCACTAGTTATTACTTGTAAGCTTGCAACTAACTTTTCTTTTAAAAGTTTTTCTTTTGTTAAATTAACCTCTTCTTCATTATTAAATGCCACTTCTATCATTACATATTTCATCTTATCACCTTCAAATATATTATATAAAATTTTATGAAATTTAAAAAGATGCTAAACAGTTTTCTTATAAACTAAACAAGCATCTTTTTCTCTCTTTGGATCTATATTAGTATATGGACTTTCATAATAATCAATAGATTTAAAATAATAATAGTTAAATTCATCCAAAGGAAATACCTTATCTCTTATCTCTTTATTAAATATACCATTGGAATAGTACTCATCAAATATTGTATAAATATAACCTATAATAATTATCCCATTTGCATTAAGATTATCTTTAAATGACATTATATAATTTTTAAAGGCTTCTAGTGGTAATTTTCTTTGTAAATAGGCAGTCTCACAAATTGTATTTTTTAAAAACATAGAAGAAGCATACTGAATTATATTAGAAAAATACATTAAATCATAATTTTTTGCCAATACTAGCTCTTTAATATCCTTATTTATAAAAGTTATTTTAATATTTTTAGAAACTTCTTTAAGTTTTTCAAAGTTATCATCATCTAAATATGCTACTGTATGTTCTAAAGTATCTCTAAAATATTCATCACTATTAAATAATCTAGCAGATTCTCTAATAGTAGAAAAATTATACTTATTATATAGGTCATTCCAAAACTTATAACTATTTCCTTTTAAATTAGGTGCAATTTTATCAAATATTCTTATATCAAAAGGCTTTATTAAACGCTTCCCAAATATAGCATAATTATCAGTGCCACGATAACAAAAATAATCTAAATATTCTTCTTTAGTTAGATTAGCATCAAGTGCTGCTTTTTTAAGATAAAAAAGATATTCTGTTAAAGGATTAATATCAAAAGCAGTAACACTACTCGCTCCTCTTAAATACATATCAAAAACTTGATCAGATGAACCTAAAACACTAAGACAATCTTTATCTTTAAAATTAAAATGACTAAACATCCCATTAATATTTTCTGTAGTAAATGGATATATCATATCAAAGATATCATCATTTTCTCTAAAAAATGATGGTATTTTTATCAAATAATTAGCTCTTTTTATATCATCTTTTATTTTAGACATATAATCAACTCCGTGCTAGTTATAATATCACTAATATATCTAAAAGTAAAGTGTCATAAATAATTATATTTTACCAGTTTTTACCAATTAACATCAAAAGAAAAACTAGTCTTGAAAATGTCCAAATCTAGCTTTTTCTTCATAACATATATTTAATAAATCTAAATCCTTAATAATATTTTTAGGAGTACACTCAATATATAATGTTTCATCTGGTTCAATATAACCTTTATCACTATCTATATATATTGATAGAGGTTTATCTATACCAATTGCATAACTAATAACTACTTCACACCAAAATAAGTTATATTTCTTAAGATAATCTTTAGCGATTTCTCTTGCTTTATAAGCTGAACTTCTATCTACTTTAGTAGGATCTTTTCCAGAGAAAGCACCTCCACCAACTTTACAAAATGACTGGTAAGAATCAACTACTATCTTTCTTCCTGTAAGACCTGAATCTCCTTCAAAGCCACCTATTGCAAATTTACCTGTAGGATTAATTAAAAACTCTTCTATTTCAATATCATAATCTTTACATATATTAATACAAGCTTCTTTTATTAAGCTATCTGTATAATCACGATGTTCTTCATCATTTTGATAAGAGATAGTAAAATATTTTATTTTCTTTAACTTCATATTATCATCATAATAACCAGTAATCTCAGCTTTACCATCACTTCTTAGATAAGAACAATTTTGTCTTTCTTTATCATACCATTTACTAAATCTTTGAAGAATTACCATGGCAGTAGGAAGTAATTCTTTAGTATCATTAACTGCATAACCAAACATCATACCTTGATCCCCTGCTCCTCCTACTTCATCATTTGTACCCATGGCAATATCAGGACTTTGTTTGCCTAAATTATTTATAATTTCATAATTAGTATCATAACCAACACTAGTTAAAACTCTTTTAACAATACTTTCTACATCAACATCTACTTTACTAGTAACTTCTCCTGTAATAAATATTTTGCCTTTACCACCCATTACTTCTATACCACATCTAGAATGTTTATCTTCTTTTAAATAAGCATCAAGTAAAGCATCACTTATTTGATCACACACTTTATCAGGATGACCTCGAAACACTATTTCATTTGTATATAATTTCATAAAATCACTATCTTCCTTATATTTCTCATATCTTTATTAGAGTTGTTCGGAAACCTTTAAAAAGGGGTTAACAAAATTATAAAAATATGATAAATTAATATTGGTTATACATGAGGTAGGAATTAAGAAAGTAGCCTTTATGGAGCAACTAATCATGTTTAACCAA
>DVHC01000065.1 GCA_018712385.1 Candidatus Onthousia excrementipullorum
TGTACTAATATCTAGAATTTGTGGTAACATATACATATGAAAGAACTCCTTTATTTTATTGTTATTTATAGGTATATTATACCACGAGTTCTTTCATCTTTTTTATTTTCCGATAAATTTAGACTCCGTCAGTGAATATTTAGAGTTGACAAAGCAGTAATTCTCATGTATAAAATTGTATGAAAGAAGGGATTAGATGTCTAAAAACTTAGTGATAGTGGAAAGTCCTAGTAAAAGTAAGACTATTGAAAAATACTTAGGTAATGATTATAAAGTAGTAGCAAGCCAGGGTCATATTAGAGATTTAGCGACAAGTGGACCTTTAGGACTTGGTGTTGATATAGAAAATGGTTTTAAACCTAATTATGTTCCTTTAAAGGGAAAGAAAAAGATAATTAGTGCGTTAAAGAAAGATGTAAAAGATGCTAGCCATGTAATACTTGCAACCGACCCCGACCGTGAGGGAGAAGCGATTAGTTGGCACTTAAAAGAAGCTTTAGGTATTAAAGATAAAGATTATGATAGAGTATTGTTTCATGAAATAACTAAAGATAAAGTACTTGATGCTATTAAACATCCAACTAAAATAGATGATAACTTAGTTAAGAGTCAAGAGACAAGAAGAATACTTGATAGAATTATAGGTTTTAGACTATCAAAGCTCTTACAATCTAAAATAAAAGCGAAAAGTGCTGGTCGTGTGCAAAGTGTTGCTTTAAAGCTTATTGTTGATAGGGAAAGAGAAATAGAGGCTTTTGTACCTGAAGAATACTTTACTATAACTGCTATCATCGAAGATGTAGAGGCAAGTCTCTTTAAATATAAAGATGATGATATTAAACTTCATAATGCAAGCCAAGCTAACAAAGTGTTAGAAGCACTTGGAGATGATTATAACTTAAGTAGTATAGAGAAAAAGAAAAGAAAGAAAGCTAGTCGTGCTCCTTTTATAACTTCAACCCTACAACAAGAAGCATCAACTAAATTAGGTTTTACGGCTAAAAAGACTATGTCTATCGCTCAGAAGTTATATGAAGGAATTGATTTAGGAACTGAGACAGTTGGTCTTATTACTTATATGAGAACTGACTCTATTAGACTTTCTGATGAGTTTGTAGGTAGTGCTTTTCACTATATAGAAGAAAACTTTGGTAAAAAATATATTGGTTATACTAAACATGCTAAAAAAACAGAAAATGTTCAAGATGCTCATGAAGGAATTAGACCTACTAGTATCTTAAGAGAACCTTTAAAAGTAAAACAATATCTATCTACTGATGAGTTTAAACTTTATAGTCTAATCTATAAAAGAGCCCTAGCTTCGCTTATGGCCGATGCTATTATGGACCAAACAACTTTAATCTTTAATAACAATGACTATAAATTTAAAGCGACTGGAAGTATTCTAAACTTTGATGGATATCTAAAAGTATATAGTGATTATGAGAAAAATGAAGATAAAATTATTCCAGAACTTGTAGAAGGTAATAATTATAAAGCTAGTGATATCTTATCAGAACAACATTTTACTAAACCACCGGCAAGATATACAGAAGCGAAACTAATTAAAGAGATGGAAGACTTAGGAATAGGACGTCCTTCTACTTATGCTAAGACTATTGATACTATTAAAGATCGTGGTTATGTTAAAATGGAAGATAAAAAGTTTGTGCCAACAGAAATTGGTATTGAAACTACTGATAAACTACAAGAGTTCTTTAGTGACATAATAAACGTAGAATACACTAAAAATATGGAAGAAGAGCTTGACAAGATAGCAGAAGGTAACTTAGTATGGAATGAAGTCTTAAAAGAGTTTTATGATGTCTTTGAACCTCGGGTTAAGAATGCCTTTAGTGATATGGAGAAAAAAGCTGATGAAGAAACAGGCGAGATGTGCCCAGAGTGTGGTAGTCCATTAGTTAAAAGACAGGGACGTTATGGAGAGTTTATCGCTTGTTCTAATTATCCTGAATGTAAATATGTAAAGAAGGAAGAAAAACAAATTGTAGAAGTATGTAACTGTCTTAAATGTGATGGTAAAATACTAGAAAGGAAGACACGAAAAGGGAAAATTTTCTATGGATGTAGTAACTTTCCTAAGTGTAAAGAAGCTTTTTGGGATAAACCAACAGGAGAGAAATGTCCAAAGTGTAGTGAGATGCTTGTTTCTAAAAATAATAAAATTAAATGTAGTAAATGTGATTATGAAAAAGCCTAATAGGGCTTTTTTTCTAAACCTTTTTGGTATATAATTGAGTAAGGTGATAAAAGATATGGAATCAAGAGTAACTTATCAAAAAAAGAAAAGGAAAAAGAAAAAGAAAAAACTAAGATTTAGAAAATGGGTAATAGTAGTTTTTTTAATATTTTTTCTATCTATATTTTTAGTATCTGCAAGTAAGGTATTTAATTGGTTTAATGATAATAATAAAGTAGATAATATTACAGAAGATATTTTAGAAAATGTAAAAGTTAAAGAAAAAAAAGATAATGAAAATACTGAGAATATTAATCCTCCAGAAGATAAATGGAATGATTATTGGGACTATATAAAGATGAACTTACTAGAAATAGACTTTAATCAATTATTAAAAAGAAACTCTGATACAGTAGGATGGATTGAAGTAAAAGGAACTAATATAAATTATCCTATTGTTCAAACTACTGATAATAATTATTATTTAACTCATGCTTTTGATAAAACAGAAAATGAAGCAGGTTGGGTATTTATGGACTATAGAAATGATCCTGTTAACTTTAATCAAAATACTATTATATATGCTCATAGTAGATTAACAGGTTCTATGTTTGGAAGTCTAAAAAACATTTTAGATAGCTCTTGGTATACTAATAAAAATAATCATATTATAAGACTTTCTACTACAACAGAAAATACTATGTGGCAAGTATTTAGTGTTTATACAATTCCTAAAGAAAGTTATTATATAACACCTAGTTTTAATAGTAATGAAGCTTATTTAGAATTTTTAAATACAATTAAAAGTAGAAGTGAAGTAGATTTTTCTGGAACAGTTAATACTAATGATAAAATACTTACATTATCTACTTGTAAAGATAATTTTGGTAATAGAGTAGTAATGCATGCTAAACTTATTAAAAAGGAAGCCAGATAGTATATTTTTAAATGTTATTACATATATTAGTAATATACTTGAATATTGACATATTATATATTCTAGTATATAGTCAATATCAAGTAAATGTTCTCGCTTATGGTTGGTGCGAGTAATAAATCAGACCATTTCGTTAAATGTTCTCGCTTATGGTTGGTGCGAATAATAAATCAGACCATTTTGTAAATTAGTTCTTTATTTCTTTTTGAGAAATAAAGAACTTTTTGTTTGACAAACAAAGAAAATGGAATAGTTTTTCCTGATGTTGATAATATAAAGAATATATTAATAAATGAATGTAAATAGAGTGAAAAGTCGAAAAAACTACTCTTTTTAAGATTGACTAAAACCTAAATTTTTAGTATTCTTAATATGAAGATAAGGCAAGACTACTTATCTATAAAGAAGGAGGATGTATAATGAAAAAAATTAGTCTTTTTGCTACAATCTTTGTTGCTTTCTTTGCTTTTGGAGTAATGAATGTAGAGGCTGCGACATCTTTTGATGGCATGGAAGAAAATGGAGTAATTACTTTAACTGAAAATGTAGAGTTAGCTAGTAAATATCAAATAGATGATGATAAAGAAATTACTATTGATTTGAATGGCTATACTTTAACAGGACCTACTGATAATTATTTAATTGATAACAGAGGTACAATTAAAATAATTGATAATGGAAGTTCTAAAGGAAAAATTAGTTGCCCATCATCTACTTCATCTTGTCTTCGTAATTTAGGAGAAATGACAATTGATGGGGTTACAGTAGAAAGTGCTTTCGCTGCAGTTAAAAACGATGCAGAAAATAATTATTCTGGTAATTTAACTGTTAAAAATGCTACTTTAATTTCTACACGTACAGGTAGTACTAGTGTTGGTTTTACTGGTGTTCTTCAAAACTGGGGTAGTGCTATTATAGATAATACAACAATTACTGCTACTGAAAATGAATATGCTGTTTTTGCTAGAAGTGGTAGTGCTACTAATACTGATTCAACAATTACTATTTCTAATTCAACACTTACAGGAAGTTATTTTGTAGTTCAAGAAAGAGATGGCTCTAATCAAACTACCCAAACTGTAAATATAAGTGATTCTACTTTAAATGGTCAAGCTAAAGGTAACAAGTCAAGTGGTGCTATTTCTAGTTATAGTGGTGATATTACTGTAACTACTAATAAAGTTAGTGTAAATAATGTAGTAGTTGCTAATAGTAAACCTGGAACAAAAATTACTTTTGATATGGATTACAATACAACTTTAGCGATACCAGAAGGAGTTACCGTAATAATTCCTGAAGGAAGAGTTTTAACTGTAAAACTTAATGGTGTAAAAGTAGGAGATGGTAAACTAGAAGTACAAGGAAAAATGGAAGGAGCAGGAGCTTATTTAGAAAATGCTAATGCTTATTATCCTACATTACAAAATGCTATTAGATATGGGGTCTCTTCAAAAGGTACTGATACTATTAAGTTATTATCTAATATTAAAGAAACATCTAAGATTGATGTTAACTTAAATAAAAATATTACTATTGATTTAAATGGTTATACTGTTGATGGTACAAATAGTGTTGTAATTGCTAATAATGGTACTTTAACTTTTGTAGATACTAGTAAAGATAAAGCAGGAGAATTTAATCCAACTATTACTAATAATGGTAGTTTAACAATTGAAGGTGGAACATTTGCAAATGCTCCAGTTACAAATGATGGTGCTACTACAACACTTAATGGTGGAACATATCCTATTGAAGATATTGAAAATGTAGTGATACCTGAAGATAAAGAAATTATTAAAAACGAAGATGGAAGTTATTCAATTGTACCAATTAATGAAGAAATTGAAGTAATTGATCCTGAACCAACTACTCCAGAAACACCTGTTGAAGAAGTAAAAGAAGAAGCTAAAAACCCAGAAACTTCTGATGGTATTTTATTATTCTTAGGTCTTACTGTTGTTGGTATTACAGGTAGCGTCTTAACTTATAGAAGACTTCATAATTAAAATGTAAAGGTACTGATTAATAAATTAATTAGTACTTTTTTGATGTTTACTTTTTTCTAATTATTTGCTATTCTTATAATAGAAAGGAGAATAAGAAATGAAAAATTTGAAAAAAGGATTATCTATTTTAACATTTGCATTTGTTATGGTTATATCATTAAGTGTTGTTAATGTTAATGCTGAGGAAATTAAACTAGAAGATAAGCTTACTGAATTTCTTGGTGGAACAGCTTTAACTATTACAAAAGATGATACTCTAACATATGATGGTGAAACTTGGATTGGTGTAAATGGCCGTATTAGTTTAGTTAGTGGTGATGTAACATTAAAATATGAAAATAATGTAGTTAATATTACAACTAATAATACTGAATCTATTGTTAATGGTGGTAAACAATTCATTATGCAAATTGATACTGGTAGTGATATTTTAACAGTAAAACTAACTAATAGTAAAGGCTCTACTCTAAATGTTGAAGGAACTCTTGCTATTCCAAAAGGTTCTAAAGGTGTTTTAATTAATGAAGGTACAGTTAATGTATATGGTAATTTAGAAATTAGAAGTAGTGGAACATATACATCAACTGGTACTACTAATGTTTATGGTAATGTTGCTGTTTTAGCAGATGGTACTACTAGTGCTAATATTGGAGATTCTATCTTTACATTATATAAAAATGGAAATATCTACTCTGAAAAAGAAGATATATCTTCTAATATTGTAAATGGCTTAGAAGATACTTATGAAATCGTAAGTAATGATAAACATTATGTTGGTAATACAACAAAACCAGTTGAAGCTGATTGTGAATATGGTTATACATTACAAGCTAAAGAAGTAGAAGAAGTTCCTGTTGTACCAGGAGAAGATGAAAATGTTTCTGATAATCTTAAAGAAGAAGTTAGTGAAGAAGTAGCAAATCCTGAAACTAGTGATGGTATTTTACTATTCTTAGGTCTTACTGTTGTTGGCATTGCTGGTGTTGCTTTAACTTATAGAAGACTTCATAATTAATAAGAAAAATGGCTGCTTCGGCAGTCTTTTTCTTTTAAAAATAATTTATAAAAGGAGTGATTAGATGGAATATTTAGATTATTATGATGAAGATTGGAACTATTTAGGTTATAAGAGTCGTGATGAAGTTCATAAAGAAGGACTTTGGCATAATACAGTTCATTGTTGGTTATATGAGAAGGATGGAAGTATTTACTTTCAAATAAGAAGTGATAGCCATAAGTTTTATACTACGGCCTCAGGTCATGTTTTAAAAGGAGAGACTATTAAAGAAGCCTTTAGACGCGAAATAAAAGAAGAAATAGGGCTTGATATAGATAGTAGTGATGCTACACTTGTAAATATTGATGTTTGGAAAATGGATAAACTTAAAAATGCTGTTCTTATAAAAGATAGAGCGAAAGCAAATATTTATATTGATTTATTTGAAGGAAATATTAATAGTTTTAATTTTGATCCTAAAGAAGTCTTAGGTGTTGTTAAAGTTAAAGCAGATGAAGCCCTTAATTTATTTAGAAGTGGTAGTGGTAAAATAAAGGCAGAAATTATTACTACTAAAGATAATAAAAATATAAAAGAAAATAAAATGGTTAGTATAGATGATTTTCTTGTTATGAAAGATGAAAATGCTTATGATAAGTATAAAGATGTGTTAAATAAAGTAATAGAAGTTACTAAACAGTAGTAATTTCTTTTTATTTTTGGTATATTATTTTTAAGATAGGAGATAGGTATTAAATGAAAGATGCTTATACTAAAAGTAGTGATGAAGTAGTTAAAATTTTAAATAGTTATATAGATGGATTAACTGCTAATGAAGTAAAGGCTAGATTAAATAAATATGGTTATAATGAAATAGAGGCTAAGAAGCCTAAAACTATCTTAGAAATGATTTTAGAACAATTAAAAGATAGGATGATTCTAATACTTTTACTAGCTTCTATTCTTTCATTTATTTTGGGAGAATATGCGGAAGGAATAGTTATTTTAATAATTATATTTATTAATACGTTAATTAGTATTATAGAGGAGAAAAAAGCTCTTGATGCGATAGAAGCATTAAGAAATATGAATGCTCCTCATACTACAGTTATAAGAGATGGTAAGAAGAAAAATATTTTAACTAAAGAGGTAGTTATTGGAGATATTGTTTATCTAGAAGATGGTAATATTGTACCTGCAGATATTAGATTAATAGAAGAGAATGGCTTAAAAGTAGATGAATCATCTTTAACTGGTGAAAGTGTTCCTGTAGAAAAAGATGCTAATATTATTTTAGATAAAAATACTACTTTAGCAGATAGAGTTAATATGGTTTATTCATCAACTATAATTTCTTATGGTACTGCTATTGGAGTTGTAGTTGGAACAGCTACTAATACAGAAGTAGGTTCTATTGCAACAATGTTAGAAGATACTGATAGTTTAGATACACCACTTAAAAGAAAACTTAATAAAGTAGGAGAAGTCTTAAGTATTATTGGTATTTTAGTCGCTATCCTTATATTTATAATAGGACTACTATATGATAAAGACTTTATCTCTTTATTAATGGTTTCTATATCTCTTGCTATTTCTGTAATACCAGAAGGATTACCTGCTACGGCAACTATTGTAATGGCTTTAGGTGTATCTCGTATGGCTAAGAAAAATGCTTTAGTAAAGAAGCTTCCTGCTGTTGAAGCTTTAGGTAGTGCTACTGTTATTTGTTCTGATAAGACTGGTACTCTTACTTTAAATAAAATGACAGTTGTAAAAAGTACTTTATATAGTGATATTATTAATAAAAATGATGAGAATACTTTTAGTGATGATTTGATAAAGTGTTCTCTCATCTGTAATAATGCTTATATTGATAAAGATAAAGTAATAGGTGACCCTACAGAAGGATGCTTATTAACTTATGCTAAAAATAATGGTTATGATATTAAAGATATAAAAAGTAATAAAGTTTTATATGAACAAGCCTTTGATTCTATTAGAAAAAGAATGAGTGTTGTTATTAAAGATAAAAAAGAATATTTACTTTATTGTAAAGGCGCTCCTGAAGAGTTAATAGATGTATGTAGTTATGCTTGTGTTGATGATAAGTTAGTTAAACTTACTAATGAAGATAAGGATAAAATAAAAGATTACTGTGTTACTATGTCTAGTAAGGGCTTAAGACTATTAGGCTTTGCCATGAAAAATATTAAGACTCTTCCTAAAGAAGGAGATATGATAGAAGAAGATTTAACTTTTATTGGTATTATGGGAATAATTGATCCTCCTCGAGTTGAAGTAAAACACGCTATTAATACTTGTCATGAAGCAGGTATTAGAGTAATTATGATTACAGGAGATCATAAATTAACTGCTACTGCTATTGCTAAAGACCTTGGTATCTATAAAAAAGGTGATTTAGTAGTAGATGGTGAAGAACTCAGTAGAATGAGTGATTTAAAGCTTCGTAATACCATTAAAGATATTTCTGTCTTTGCAAGAGTTACACCACAAGATAAACTTAGAATTGTTAATGCCTTAAAGAAAAAAAAAGAAATAGTTGCAATGACAGGGGATGGTGTTAATGATGCTCCTGCCTTAAAGAAAGCTGATATTGGTGTTGCCATGGGTATTACTGGTACAGATGTTGCAAAAGATGCCGCTGCTATGATTCTTTTAGATGATAACTTTACAACTATTGAAGCAGCAGTTAAAGAAGGTAGAAGAGTATATCGAAATATTCAAAAAGTAATACAATACTTACTTGCAGGTAATATTGCTGAGGTATTAACTATATTTACATCTATGTTATTTAATTTACCAAGTCCGTTACTTGCAGTTCATATTTTATTTATCAATCTTGTAACTGATACTCTTCCATCCCTTGCTCTTGGAATAGATCCAGTAAGTCCTAATGTTATGAAACATAAACCAGTTAAAGAGGGTAGTCTATTTGAAAAAGGATTAGTCTTTAGAATAGGTTTCTATGGAATATTCCTTGCAATTATCACTTTAATCGCTTACTTAATAGGATCAAATGATAGTTATGATGTTGGTATGACAATGGCCTTTACAGTTTTATGTTTATCACAGATATTCCACTCTCTAAATCAAAGTTCAAGTATAACATCTCTATTTAGTAAAGACTATCCAAGAAATAAAATGTTATTCCTTTCTATGGTAGGATCAATTATTTTCCTTTTAATTGTTTTATTTGTAACACCTATAAGAGAATTCTTCTCACTTAGTGTATTAAATGGAAATGAATGGTTAATAGTTATATTATTATCTTTATCACCAATTCTTATAGTAGAAATATTTAAAGCGATTAAAAGAAGCTTAGGAATGGATAGTTAGTATTATGGTAGTAAATAAGAAGAGGATAGTTTTAAGTAATAAAATTTATCCTCTATTTGCAGGACTTTCAGGAGATTTAATTTTCTATATTGCAATCAATACTTTATTTTTAACAGAAGTAAAACATTTAAGTGCTTTAGAAATTAGTTCTCTTACTACAATTAGTATATTTGTTATGCTTATTTTAAATCCTTTAGTTATGAAGATAATTAATAAAATAGGTGCTTTAAACTCTGTAAGAGTAGGGGTTACCGTTCTTTTCTTAGGAGCATTTCTTATTACTGTTGGTAATAATTATTTTACTATTTTAATAGGTTCTATTCTTTATGAATCATATTCTTACTTTAAGAAGATGGATACTGTAATATTAAGAAAAAACCTATCTTTCCTAAAAGAAGAAGATAAACATTTAGAATATGAAAGCAAAGGTTCCTTAATTTATGCAATAGTTACAATGTTTACTTCCTTTGTATCTGGTTTTCTTTTTAATTTAAATAACTATTTACCTATGATATGTTGTCTAATTTTTTGTCTCATAAATCTTTTCTTAGTTAATTTTCTATATGAAGTTAAAACTCCTAATAATAAGGTAATTAAGAAAGATAAGAGAAAAGTTAAAATAACTCATCTTGTGTTCTTAATTTTACTTCTTTTTGCAGTATGCTATGCAATTATAGATTTAGGACAAAATAATAGTAAGTTATTTATTCAATATAAATTAGATAGTTTCTTATCTTTAGAAAATGTCTCTATCATATTAACTTTAATAGTTAGTGCTTCACGAATTGTTAGAGTAGTTGCAAATTATTTCTTTATTACAATCTATGAAAAGTATAAAAGTAAGATATTATCTATTATAGGTTATAGTCTTCTTATATCATTTGTACTTATCTTAATAGGTAACTTTATACCATTTAAAGTCTTTGGTATTATCTTAATGAGTATAGGCTTTTGTTTATTCTTTGCTATAAGAGATCCATTTGATAATTATATTAAAGAGTTATTACTTAATAATACTAAACAAGAAGACCACGAGATTATGATAAATAAGTTAAACTTTACAAGAAAGTTAGGTAAGTTAATAATTAGTAGTTTAATTACTTTAATACTTTTAAAAGATATTCTTACTTATGTAATGATATTTTTATTAGGACTTTCTTGTTTTAGCTTAGTTATAGTTTATGAAATATATAAAATATTAAAGAAAAAGAAATATGCTTAAAATATCTTGAAATATAGATATTTTTTATTGATTTATGTTGCAAAAAAGCGGAAAAAATATAAAAAGTGCGAAAAAAAGCAACAAAAGTTATTTACGTAAAAACACACACGAGTTAATATTGTTGTATGCTTTTACTTTAAAATATTTTATTCTATAAGAAATATAGGTGCTTTACGCATTTATGCATATTTTTTTTGCTTTTTGTGCATAAACGCGAAAAAATACCTTTACCTTAATATAATACATATGCTACAATAATGATGTAGGTGGGATATCATGGGAAAAAAAGAAAAAATTTTAAATGTTGTAAATAGAAATGGTGGTTATATCACAGCGAAAGAGTTGACTAAATATAATATAAACAGGCGTTTTTTAACATCTTTAGTTAAAGAAAAAAAACTTATTAGAGCATCTAGAGGTTACTATATTTTTCCAAATGTTTTTTCTGATGATTTCTATATTATTCTTTCAAAATGTAAGAAAGCTGTTTTTTCGGATGCTACCGCTCTATATCTTCATAATCTTTCTGATAGAATACCTTTAGTGTATGATATTACTTTGCCTTATGGGTATGGTAATTGTTATAAAGATATGTCTAATGTATCTCTTCATTATGTAAAAAAAGAGCTTATCGATTTAGGTATGATAGAAATAGAGTCTCCTTTTGGTATGAAAATTAAAACTTATGATATAGAAAGAACTATTTGTGATATTATAAAAAATAAAAATAAAATGGATATTGAAGTTTTTACCAAAGCTTTAAAAGAATATTCAAGATTAAAAAATAAAGATTTATTTAAATTAATGAAATATGCAAAAAAATTAAATGTAGAAAAGAAAGTAAGAGAATATATGGAGGTGTTGTTATAATTAATCAAGACAAATTAAAAAGTTTAGTTGCCAAAAAAGCATTAGGTAGCACATATAAATCACAAATTTACTTTCAATTATTTTATTTTGAAAGATTATTAGAAAGAATTTCTAAAAGTAAATATAAAAACTATATTATATTAAAAGGTGGATTAGTTTTAACTTCAATTATTGGTAGTGATGATAGAACTACTAAAGATATGGATGCAACGATAAAAGGTATTCCTCTTTCTGAAAATATAATTAAAGAAATATTTAAGGAAATATTTAGCATTGATTTGGATGATGGTGTTACTTTTGAACTTATTAGTATTAAAGATATTAGGTTAGAAGATAAGTATGGTGGTTTTAGACTAAATATTTTATCAAAATTAGGCAATAATAAAACCTATATTACAGTTGAACTAACAACTGGTGATGAAATAACTCCTAGAGAGATAAAATTTAGTTATAATTCAATTTTTGAAGATAAAAAAATACCTATTATGGCATATAACATTGAAACGATATTAGCTGAAAAGTTTCATTCTATTATTTCAAGAGGTATTTTAAATACTCGTTTAAAAGACTTTTACGATGTTTATATGTTATTTAATTTTAAAGAAGATATTATAGATAAAAAATTATTGGTAAAAGCAATCGAGAACACTTTTAAAAAGAGAGATACTTTAATAGATATAGATGAATTTGTTAATCTTATAGACGATTTATACAATAATGATTCTCTTAAAAAGCTATGGAGTGAATATCAAAATAAAAATACATATGCTAAAGGTATAGATTTTGTTGATGTAATAGATTCTGTTAAAATAATAGTTAATATACTAGAAGAAACATTAATTACTGTTTAAAGAGTTTTGATAAAAATGAGCTTAAATAATAAATAATATTTTAAAAACATAAACTTACTACTGGAAAGGTAGTGAGTTTTTTATGTTTACAAGAGGAATAGATAAGAGAATGAAAATTATTCTTTTAATATTTAGTAGTATTTTATTAGTAATAGTCTTAAGAGTGTTTTATGTTCAAGTAGTAGATTATAAAAAACTATCAACTCTTGCTAGTGATCTTTGGAGTAGAAATTTACCTATTGAGGCATCGCGTGGTAGGATTCTTGATAGAAATGGAGTAGTTCTTGCTGATAATATTACAACAACATCTTTAGTTTTAATACCTAATCAGATTAAAAATAAAAAAGAAGTTACGACAAAACTAGCAGAGATTTTAGGAGTAAGTTTTGATGAAATGAAAGAACATGTTTATAAAGAAACATCTATTGAAAGGGTTCATCCTGAAGGAAGAAGACTATCTTATGAAGTTGCCGATAAAATAGAAGCTTTAAACTTTGATGGAGTTTATTTAGTTAAAGAATCTAAAAGATATTATCCCTATGAAGAAATGTTATCTCATGTTCTAGGATATGTCGGAATAGATAATCAAGGTTTATCTGGTATAGAGTTACAGTATGATGACTATTTAACGGGTGAGAATGGAGCGATTAAGTATTTTAGTGATGCAAAGGGGAATAAACTAGAACTTACTGATTTATATATAGAACCACAGGATGGTATGGATTTACAACTTACTATTGATATAAATATTCAAAAGTCAGTAGAACGGGAACTTGATAATGTTGTCGATATGTTTAATCCAGATATGGCTCTTGCCGTTGTTATGGATCCTAAAACTGGAGAGATACTTGCAATGAGTTCTAGACCTAATTTTGATCCTAATAATTATCAGAATTACACTCAAGAAGAATTATCTCGTAATCTTCCTATATGGGCTAGTTATGAACCTGGTTCTACCCAAAAGATA
Source organism: Candidatus Onthousia excrementipullorum (assembly GCA_018712385.1). Taxonomy (GTDB): domain Bacteria; phylum Bacillota_I; class Bacilli_A; order RF39; family UBA660; genus Onthousia; species Onthousia excrementipullorum. The sequence continues at coordinate 13,408 of DVHC01000065.1, forward strand.
GTAACAACGGCAGCGGCAGTAGAAGAAAAAGTGGTAGATTTATTTAAAGATGAGTTTACAGATACTGGTTCAGTTAGGGTAGATACTGCTAGAATTAAATGTTGGAAAGCAGGAGGACATGGTCATCAAACATTTTTGCAGGTACTTCAGAACAGCTGTAACCCTGGTTTTGTTAAGATGGGGCAGTTACTTGGAAAAGAGAGATTATTTCACTATTTAGATTTATTTGGTTTTGGCTCTAAGACAGGAATAGATTTAAATGGAGAAGGAGAAGGAATTATCTTTCCTCTTGATCAAGTTGGTAATATAGAACTTGCTACTACTGCCTTTGGACAAGGTATTAGTGTTACACCTATTCAACAGATAACAGCTATATCGGCAGTTATTAATGGGGGAGACTTATTAAAGCCTTTTGTCTTAAAAAATATCTTAGAGCCTGAGACTGGTAATGTAATGGAACATAATAGTAAGATTAAAGTAAGAAAAGTAATAAGTGAAGAGACTAGTGAAATTATGAGATATGCCCTAGAGACAGTAGTTGCCTTAGGAGGAGGTAAATCTGCTTATATAGATGGTTATAGAATAGGTGGTAAGACAGGTACGGCTCAGAAAGCTGTTAATGGTGCATATCTTGCAAACAACTACATAATGTCCTTTGTTGGAATAGTACCTTCAAATGACCCGGAAGCAGTACTTTATATCGCTATAGATAATCCAAAAGATACTGCATTGTTATCTAGTTATACAACAACTCCTATTGCAAGAAGAATTCTTTTAGATATAATAGATGCTTTAGATATAGAAAAGCAAGAAGGTGGAGTAGAAAAAGACTATGAATGGACTGATAAAGTCTATTATGAGGTAGCAGATGTAGTAGGTAAAACTCCTGAAGAAGCGAAAAAGTTACTTGAACATTTTTCTGTAGAATATTCTGGTAGTGGAGAGAAAGTAGTAAGCCAGTCTCCAGAAGCAGGAACAAGGCTTGAAGATGGCAGTACTGTTAAATTAATGTTAGGTAATTAGTCTAAATTGAAATAATAATCATAAAATTTAATGACAAGAGAAAGTCAAATGAAAAAATATATATAGAATAACAAAAATACTTATGCTATAATACTTAAAGAAACGAGAGGCGATAAGTCATGTTATTACTTACAAAAGCAGTATTTGCAATTATGATTGGATTTTTATTTAGTGTAGTTTTAGGTCTTATTCTTTTACCTCTTTTAAGGAAATTAAAAGTAGGGCAGAGAATAAGTAGTTATGTAGGATACTCTCATAGACAGAAAGAAGGTACTCCTACAATGGGAGGATTAATCTTTATTATTCCTACTGTCTTAATTACTTTAGGTTTATTAATTACTGATAAGATACCTTATTCTGATAATATAGCGATAGTCTTAGTTGTCTTTTTGGGCTTTGCTATTATTGGATTTTTAGATGATTTCTTATCTTTAAAAAAACATAATAATGAAGGTCTTACTACATATCAAAAACTACTAGGACAAGTAATTATTTCTACAATATTTTTCTATATCTATATGAAAAATGGAGGACAGACTTCTTTTGTTGTTGGTACTCTTGGTATTGATATAGAACTTACTTGGCTATATGGATTATTTATATTATTTATCTTAATAGGAGCATCTAATGCTGTTAATTTAACGGATGGTTTGGATGGTCTTGCAGGAAGTTTATCTGCTGTTGCTTTCATTGCCTTTGCCCTTATTTCCTTTGTCGTAGGCTTTGAAGATATTGGAATATTTTGTTTAGTATTAGTAGGTTCACTGATTGGATTCTTAGTTTTCAATACACATCCTGCTAAAGTATTTATGGGTGATACTGGTTCCCTTGCTCTTGGGGGTGTTATGGGTGCTGTTGCTATTCTTACTCATAGAGAACTTACTTTACTTGTAGTAGCAGGGGTATTTGTAATAGAAACATTATCAGTTATTTTACAAGTATTTTGGTTAAGAGTTTTTCATAAAAAGTTATTCTTAATGACACCTTTACATCATCATTTTGAAAAACTTGGTTGGCAAGAGACTGATATTGTTAAATTATTTGTAGTCTTTGGACTATTACTTGCCATGGGTGGAATTATATTTGGAGTATGGTTATAGAAAAGAGTGATTGAATGAAGAAGAAAGGTTATGGATTGCCTTTATTAATCACAGTAATACTCTTAGTAACATTTGGACTTATAATGATATATTCAGCTTCCAGTATTTGGGCAGAATATAGGTTTCACGATAGTTTTCACTATGTGAAACAACAAGCATTATTTACAGTAATAGGATTTATAATAATGTATATAGTTAGTAAAATAGATTATAATATCTATTTTAAGAAGGCAAATATCATTTTAGGTATTTGCTTTTTATTATTAATTTTAGTTTTAATACCAGGAATAGGTAGTATTAGAAATGGTAGTCGTAGTTGGTTTGGAATAGGACCATTTGGAGTACAACCTAGTGAGTTTATAAAGCTAGCATTAATAATATTTACAAGTAAATACTTAGTTAATAGTAATAAGTTTTTAAAAAGTTATAAGAAAGGAGTTATTCCGATACTTGGAATTGCAACTCTTGCTTTTGGGCTTATTATGTTACAACCAGATTTAGGTACTGGTTTAGTTTTAATGGTTTCAATTATTGCTATGCTTTTTATTGCAGGAGTTAATATGAAATTCTTTTATTTCTTAGGTGTGATAGGAGTAATTGGAGTAGTAATTTTAATAGCCATTGCCCCTTATCGAATGGATAGAATTACATCATTTTTAGATCCGTGGAGTGATCCTTTAGGAACAGGCTTTCAAATAATACAGTCTTTATATGCAATAGGACCAGGAGGACTACTTGGAACTGGTTTTCTTAATTCAAGACAAAAGCATTTCTACTTACCAGAACCTCAAACAGACTTTATTTTTTCTATTATCTGTGAAGAGTTCGGAGTAGTAGGAGCGATATTTATTACAGTTCTTTTCTTTTTACTTCTATACTTTGGTGTGAAGATAGCATTAAAGTCAAATGATTTATTTGCCAAGTACTTAGCTTTTGGACTTATCTTTCAAATGATTTTTCAAGCATTAATGAATCTTGCAGTCGTTATAGGTTTAATTCCTGTAACTGGGGTCACTTTACCTTTCTTATCTTATGGAGGAAGTTCCTTATTAATAAGTTTATTAAGTATTGGAATTCTTCTTAATATTGCGAAAAAAAATAATCAGTAACAGTATATTATATAGTAGAGATACCTGTTACATTTTTCTTTGAATTATAAGTTTTAGGTCACATTTTGTGACCTCGAAAGGTAATGGAATAGGTATTTAAAATAAGATATAGAGGGAGGTTATAGTTATAAACGATTTAATAGAAAAAGAAGACATTAAAATAGAAAATATGATATACGAGATTAGGGGTAAGCAAGTAATGTTAGATAGTGATTTGGCTAAACTCTATGAGTGTGCTAATGGAACTAAAACAATTAATCAAGCAGTTAAAAGACATATTAATAGATTTCCAGAGAGGTTTATGTTTAGGTTAACAGAAGAAGAAGTAAAGATATTTTCAAGGTCCCAACTTGGGACCTTGAAGGGCAGAGGACATAATATTAAATACTTACCATATGCTTTTACAGAAGAAGGAGTGGCAATGCTTGCTACTGTACTTAGAACACCTGTTGCTGAAGAAGTGAGTATAAGAATAATGGATGCTTTTGTGGCTAGGAAAGAAATGTTTTGCTATTACCAAGATAGAAAGTAAAGAGCTTTTAGATAGCTTGTTAGATAAGTTAGGATAACAACTTTAATTATAAAATATTGAAAGTCACAAATTGTGATATCCAATAATATAATAGAAAACGGTTAATGTTCAAGGTTTCAAGTTGAAACTTTGAAAGAAAATATATAGTTGTAGGAGGTTATGGTTATAAACGATTTAATAGTAAAAGAAAATAAAAAAATAGAGGACATGATATATGAAATAAGAGGAAAACAAGTGATGTTAGATAGTGATTTGGCTAAACTCTATGAATGTGCTAATGGAACTAAAACAATTAATTTAGCAGTTAAAAGACATATTAATAGATTTCCAGAAAGGTTTATGTTTCAGTTAACAAAAGATGAATATTATGAAATTCTAAGGTTTCAATTTGAAACCTTAGAATTAGAACAAGGGAAATATTCTAAATATTTGCCATATGTTTTTACAGAGCAAGGAGTTGCAATGCTTGCTACTGTACTTAGAACACCTGTTGCCGAAGAAGTAAGTATAAGAATAATGGATGCCTTTGTGGCAATGAGAAAATACATATCAACTAATCTAATTGAACAAAAGTATATAAATGACTTAGTATTAAAAGATTCAAAAAGAATAGATTTATTAGAAGATGCATTTTCTAGCTTTAAAGAACAAAATAATCATATATTCTTTGAAGGACAGATTTATGATGCTTATTCTCTTATGATAAAGATATTTGATAAAGCTAAAGAAAGTATTATTATAATAGATAATTATATAGATAAGAATATTTTAGACATATTATCTAAGACTAATAAGCAAGTAACATTAATTACTAATAAATACAAAATACAAGACTATGAAAAGTATAAAGAACAATATAATAATGTTACTTTAGTAGTTAATAACTCTTTTCATGATAGATTTATTATTTTAGATAAGAAAGATTTATATCACTCTGGTGCTAGTTTTAAAGATTTAGGAAATAAGTGTTTTGCTATTACTAAGATAGAAAGTAAAGAAATTTTAGATAGTTTGTTAGATAAGTTAGAATAATAACATTAATAGAAATTATTGGATATCACAATTTGTGATTATGTTAAATAGAAGAGATTAGTCTATTCTTTTTCTTTACATTTTTATAGATATTATGGTAATCTATAACTCGTGAAAAGAGGGATTATATGATTAAATATTATTATGCAAGAATAACTGATAGGAATTTATATATAGATGATGTTAATCTTTTAGAATATCTTAATAAATATTTTCCTAATATTTATGCATATTATCAAGAAATGGTTAAGAAAAATGATATAGTTGATTTTAATAAATATAAAGAATCTAGAACTTCTTTTAATAGGAAAGTTAAAGAAGAGGGATTGTCACCTTATTTATTATTAAAAAAAGAAAATGGAGAGTTAAGAGAACTTAATACTAATACACCTTTAGTAATTTCTAATATTAAGAAACCTAAGTTAAAAGAATTAACTAGGGAAGAGTTAGCAATTTTATTTACAGAAGATTATATAAAAAGAACTAATAAGTATATTTATTATCCCTCAGTTTTAGATAATAATCCTATCTTTGATTTAGATTATATAGAAGAAGAAAAATTTAAAATAATAAAGAAAACAAACTAGGCTTTTTTGCTTAGTTTGTTTTTAAATAAATTAAAGATAAATCTAACAATTGATCCTGCGTAAAATAATTGAAAGCACATAGCCATAGGAAAACTTAAGACCATAGATTGTAACCAACTAGATATAAAGATATCAAGACTAGGTTTATTTATAAGAATAGTAGCAACTAAACTCATAATAGGACACATAAAAGTAACTATTACAATAGATATACCATAACTTATAAGAATACTAGGTGTTTTCTTAGGATCAAGAGCTTTAAAGGTTAATTTATGAGCAATTTTACCTATTAAGAAAAACTCTAAAATAATAGCGATGGGCCACATATATATTAATTCATTAAAAGCTTCTAAAAATACAAAGTTACTTAATCCTCCAGTATGAATAGCAATATTATAACAAATCATTACATATACCATAACAAAAGCCATTATTAAAGTATAAATAAAGTCTTGTAATTTAGTCTCAGGCATAGTTAACCTCCTTTCCTACAATATAAAAACAGCATTGTTTAACCAATGTGTTGTTCGTTATCATCTTTAAAGATGTTTCGTTTCCAATTTAACCATCAAACCTGTTTCCTTAAAGATTTTAGCATAATTTTAAAAATTATGTAAGAAAAAGTTTATTTTTGTAGTATTTTTTTAAAAATTATAGTATATTTTAGGTAAGGAGGAAGTATTATGACACTTTTTTGGTTAGTATTATTTGTTATTCTAGCATTATTTGAACTTGCAACAGTAAACTTAGTATCTATTTGGTTTGCCATAGGGGCAATAATTGCAACGTTTGTATCTTTAGTTACTGATAACATTATGATACATCTTGCTGTTTTTACTATAACATCAATTCTTTTATTACTTTTAACAAAACCATTCGTTAAGAAAATAAAAAAGAAAGATGTAGTACCTACTAATTTAGATAGAGTTATTGGTAAAGTAGGAGTAGTTACAGAAAAGATAGAAAAAGATGGAATAGGTGAAGTTAAAGTTCTAGGTAAAAGATGGAGTGCATATAGTGATAAAGAGATAAAAGAAAACTGTAAAGTTAAAGTATTATCTATTAATGGAGTAAAACTAAAAGTAGAAGAATTTAAGGAGAGTGATTAAAATGTTTTGGATTATATTAATAGTAATTATAGTAATAGTTATTTTGGGAGTAAAAGTTATTCCCCAGTCACAAGCGAAAGTTGTTGAACGTCTTGGTACTTATTACAAGACCCTTGGTACAGGGCCTCACTATGTAGTACCATTTATTGATAGAGTAGCATCTACTGTATCATTAAAGGAAATAGTTAAAGACTTTGCACCTCAACCAGTTATAACTAAAGATAATGTTACAATGCAAATAGATACAGTTGTTTATTTTCAAATAACTGATCCTAAACTTTATACATATGGTGTTGAGAATCCTATTAATGCCATTGAAAATTTAACGGCAACAACACTTCGTAATATTATTGGTGAGTTAGAACTTGACCAAACTTTGACATCAAGAGATATTATTAATTCCAAGATGAGATCAATTCTTGATGAAGCGACTGATCCTTGGGGTATTAAAGTAAATAGAGTAGAAGTAAAAAATATTATCCCTCCTCATGATATTCAAGAAGCGATGGAAAAACAAATGAGAGCAGAACGTGAAAGACGTGAGAAGATATTACAAGCAGAAGGAGAGAAGAAAGCTGCAGTTCTAATCGCTGAAGGAGAAAAAGAAAGTACAGTTTTAAGAGCAGAAGCCCAGAAAGAAGCAGCCATTAAGAAAGCAGAAGGTGAAGCAGAAGCTATTATTAAGATTAAAAATGCGGAAGCTGAAGGTATTAGACTACTTAAAGATGCTAAAGCAGATGCTTCAGTCTTAAAACTAAAGAGCTATGATGCCATGGTAAAAGTTGCTAATGGACAGTCTACTAAGATAATAGTTCCTAGTGATTTACAAAACTTAGTAACAGCAGGAACAGTCTTAAGTGAAACATTTAAAGAAGGAAAGAAGTAATTGATATTTCTTTCTTTTTTTGGTATAATATGCCTCTAGAGAAAGGGGTATTACAATGATAGATTTAACTAGTGATAAAATTAGAACTGATGTTATAAGAAGCAATTTCTTTAATGAAGATAAATTATTTTTTGAAAAATTAAATATAACAAGAAAAAGTTATACTAGTCCTTTAGGGTTACACATTTATTTAAGAGAACTTAGTGATGGATATTATTATGCTAAGGAAAAAGATGAAGATAAAATTTGTAATGAGATTGTAGGAAGATATCTATGCAACAAAATAGGCCTTGAAACCACGGATTTAGAATTATTATTAGATGACGATAAGCTTAAGATAGTAACACCTAATTATAGAAAACAGAATTTAAAATATCAATGTCAAAAAGATGATGCTGATAAATTATTTAGACATCAATATGATATTAGAAGACTAAGTATATTACCTAAAGCTTATCAAAAAGAACAATTCAAATTAATTTCTATCGATATGATGATGGAACAATGGGATAGAAGTGGTAAAAATATGGAAGAAGTTGTAATAGATGGAAAATTACATTTAACGCCAGTTATAGATTTTGAAAACAGTTTTTTATATAATAAATATTTTATTTATGATAATCCTTATGTTAGTATCCCTAAAGACGTAGAAAACATAGATATGTTTTTAAATGATTTTCCAGAAGCTTATAAATATTTTTTAGAAATTTTTGATATAGAAGTAGAAGAACTTACAGAATGTATAGAATCTAATTATCCTATTAAAGTAGATAATGAAGTAAAAGAAGAATATAACCGAACAATTTCAAAAAATCAAAAAATATTAAAGGCAATTAGATAGGAGATACAACGTGTTTAAAGAAGAAAAAACAAATAAATTCTTAGATTATAGTGATGATGATTTTATTAAGGAACTTGGCATTAGTAAATGGGAATATTCAAATCTTTATAAAAATTATCTTATAGAACAAGATAATAAATATTATTTTAGTAAAAAAATAGATAATGAGTTTTTATATAATGAAATTATTGGTAGATATTTATGTAGTAAAATTAATCTTAATACTACAGATTTAATTATTAAACATAAAGGAATATTTAAAAGTAAAATATTAACCCCAAACTATCATAATAAAGATTATATACATTTTAGACCAGAAGATAATTTTGAATATGGAAAGAAAACTAAACACTTTGATGATAGCTATTTTGCCTATTTAGATGCTAGTCTACAAGATGATATTTTAAAGTTAATAGCGGTTGACTTAATGATGGAACAAATAGATAGATATGCTAGAAATATGGAAGTATTTGTTATTGATGATACTTTTAGATTAGCACCTATTATAGATTTTGAACTTTCCTTTTTTAATGATAGGAAGTCATTTATTTACTTTAATCCTTATATTTTAATAAGAAAAGATGTAAGAACTTTAGATAACTTCTATGATAAATATCCAGAAGGTTATAGTTATTTTAAAGAAATTTTTAGAACTAGTACTAAGGAATTAATAGATTATATTAAAGATGAATATAATTTAGAAACAAAGAGATTAGTTAAAAAAGATATTAGTTGTACAGTTAGAAGAAATCATAATATATTAAGAGAACTACAAGGATAGATAATAGTTCTTTTCTTTTGCAAAAAACTATATATTTTTTAAGCTTTAAATAGTATAATGTAATCATAAGAGGGTGATACTTGTGTCTTATATTAGTGTTAAGAATTTAACTAAAATCTATAAAATGGGAGAAGTTACTATTAAAGCCTTAGATAATGTTTCTTTTGATATTGATGAAGGAGAACTTACTGTTGTTTTAGGGCCTAGTGGGGCAGGGAAAACAACTATCTTAAATATTTTAGGAGGAATGGATAAAGCTACTAGTGGTAAAGTTATTATTGATAATAATGATATCGCTAAATATAACAGTAGAAAACTAACTGATTATAGACGTTATGATATTGGTTTTGTCTTTCAATTTTATAACCTTGTAGGTAACTTAACTGCTTTAGAAAATGTATCACTTGCTAGCCAAATTTGTAAGCATCCTATGGATAGTGAAGAGGCTTTAAAAAGAGTAGGATTATTAGATAGAAAAGATCATTTTCCTGCCCAACTTTCAGGTGGAGAACAACAACGTGTTTCTATCGCTCGTGCTATCGCCAAAAATCCTAAACTATTACTTTGTGATGAACCAACAGGGGCTTTGGACTCTAAAACTGGTAAAAAGATAATCGAACTATTACAAGATACTTGTCATAAAACAAAAACCACAACTATAATTATTACCCATAATGCTGTTATCGCTGATATTGCCGATAAAGTTATTAAAGTTAAAAATGGTAAGATAGAAAGTGTTACTATTAATGAACATCCTAAACTTGTTAAGGAGATTGATTGGTAATGTTAATCTTTAAGAATAGTTTTAGAAAAATATGGAAGTCTAAAGGACGTTTCTTATCATTAATACTTATCGTCATTTTAGGTACATCTTTCTTTGCCGGTGTTAGAGAAACTGCAAGTGATATGATTAAGACTTTAGATAATTATTATGATGAGACTAATCTCTATGACTTTAAAATAGTTAGTACGATGGGCCTAACAGATGATGATATTACATCACTAAAAGATATAAAAGGAATAAAAGAAGTAGAAGGGACATATTCTTTTGATACTCTAATTGATGGTAATGCTGTTAAAGTAAGTGCTCTATCAGATATTAGTAAACCAACCTTAGTTGATGGTAGAATGCCTAAAAGTAATAGTGAGTGTCTTGGTGAAGATGAGAAGTTTAAGATAGGAGATACTATTAAAGTAGATGATGATACTTATCTTAAGAATAATACTTGTAAAGTAGTAGGAACTGTTAATAGTAGTAGTTATATTTATGAAAATAAAGGTATATCGACAGTAGGTGATGGAAAACTTGATAGTTTAATATTTGTTCCTAAAGATAACTTTAAACTTGATTATTATACAGAAATATATTTAATAGCTTCAGATACTAAAGAAAAATTATCTTATAGTGATAGTTATGATGAAATAATAGATAAAGTTAATAAAAGACTTATGAAGTTGAAGCCTTTAAGAGAAACAGCAAGATATGAAGAGATACTTAAAGAGGCGATGGATAAAGTAACTGCAGCCCAAAATGAACTTAATAGGGTCAAAGAAGAAAATGAAACTAAGTTTAATGATGCTCTAACTGAGTTAAATTCTAATAAAATAAAACTTGATGAAGGACTAGAAGAATATAATAGTAATTTATACACATTAAATAAGACTAAAGAAGATACTGAGTCTCAAATTAATAATGGCTTTAATGCTTTAGAAAGTGCTAAGACAGAGTTTAATAATGCTTTAAGTAGGGCAGGACTTACAGTAGAGAGCTTAGAGCCTACCCTTGATACCATAAATACTAATATAAGTAGTCTTGAAGAACAATTAAAAGGACTTGATCCTAGTGATAGTTTATATGAAACATTAAATGCTACATTAAGTGAATTAAAGACTAATAAATCTAATATAGAAACATTAATTAGTACCAATAATACTTTAAAAGAGCAAGAAGCTACTTTAAATAATTCTTTAAGTACTTGGAATAGGGAATATAATAATGCTCTAAAAGAATTAAATAGTGCTAAAAAAGAAATAGATGAGGGATATATTGAGTTAGAAGAAGGTTATGATGAATATAATACTAACTATAATCTATATTTAGAAGAAATATCTAACTACGAGACGGAGATAAATGATGCTAAAGAAGAAATACAAAATATAGAGAAACCTGTTTGGTACTTATTAACAAGAAGTGATTTAACAGGATATACTAGTTTTTATGAAAGTGCTACTAAAGTAGATTCTATCGCTGCTGTATTTCCAATATTCTTCATTCTAATAGCATTTCTTATGGCCTTTAATACGATGAATAGAATGATAGAAGAAGAACGTAGTGAGATAGGGGCCTTTATCTCTTTAGGTATTAGAAAATCAACTATTTCCTTTAGTTATCTTTTATATGTATTTATCGCTTGTATTTTAGGACTTGTTATAGGTTTAAGTGTTGGATATACCTTAATACCAAGAATACTTTATACTGTCTATGCAGCATCCTTTACAATACCAAAATTATCTACTTATGCTAATCCATATGCTTGTCTAATCATTGTCTTAACTACCATTATCTTAATGAGTATAGTAGTCTTTATTACTCTTGCTAAGGACTTTAGATTAGCACCTGCTACCATTCTAAGACCAGCTTCTCCAAAAAATGGTAAAAAGATATTATTAGAGAGAATTAAACCATTCTGGAGACATTTATCCTTTTCTTGGAAGATAACTTTACGTAACTTATTTAGATACAAGAAAAGAATCTTTATGACTGTCTTAGGTATAGCAGGATGTACTGCTTTGTTACTTACAGGTTTTGGTATTAAAGATAGTTTAAGTGACTTATTAGATATCCAATATGGAGAAATACAGCATTATGATGCTACGCTTGTCTTAAATGATGATGTAAATAAAGATGATGTTACGAAGAGTTTATCTAATAATAATTTAACAAATTATACAACTACTAATATATCTAGTTTTACTTTTAAAGCGAATAATAAGAATTTGGATTTTACATTGATTGCCTTTATGAGTAATGACAAAATTAATGATTATGTCACTCTAAAATCACTTGATGGCAGTGCTTTAAACTTAAGTGATGATGGAGTTATTATTACAGAGAAAATGGCAGAGTTGTTAGATGCTAAAGTAGGAGAGAATATTAGTATTAGAAATAGTGATAATGAACTATTTATCGTTAAAGTAAGTGGTATTACTGAAAACTATATAAGTAACTTTATGTATATGAATAGTACTTATTATGAAGAGATATTTAATGATGACGAGTTTAATAGTTATCTTGTTAATCTAGATGACTCTATTAATAAAGAAAAACTATCTAATAATTTATTAGATACAGGATACTTTGGAGCGATACAATATACAGAAGATAATATGGATATGTTTAATGATATTATCGCTGGTATGAATAATATAGTTTATCTAATAATCGCTTTCTCAAGTTTTCTTGCTATAACAGTTTTATACAATCTTACAATTATTAATATTAATGAAAGAAAAAGGGAAATAGCGACCCTAAAAGTCTTAGGATTTAGGGATAAGGAAGTATCCAGTTATGTCTATAGAGAGACTATTATTTTAACTATAGTAGGTATAATTGTAGGAATATTCTTAGGTTTTTCTCTAAATACCTTCATCTTAATGATAGCAGAGACTGATGAGATTCTATTTATAAAAATAATTAAACCATTAAGTTATGTTCTATCATTTATAATTATTATCGTATTTAGTATTATAGTCCAAGTAATAACATACTTTATCTTAAAAAGAGTAGATATGATAGATTCTTTAAAATCAGTAGAGTAGAGAAGGTAGTTTTATCTTCTCTTTAATTATTATTTTAAATAAAACTATTAAATTCTGTTGTTAAATATGGTATAATTTCTAATAGGGGGAATTTATGGACAGATTTTTATTTTTTTGTATATTTGCAATAATAGAATATTTTTTTACTTCATTTTTTATAAATTGTATTAATATTGTAAATTATGATTACATTTCTGTAAACTATACTAGTTTTAGATTTTCTATCTCAAAAGACTCACCAACAGGTTTAAATATTATAATAAAAATTTTTTCTCCTGCTATATATATTGTAATCTTATCTGGTATACTATATTGTTTAAATTTAAATTATTTAGTTACACACATATATATAGTTACAATAATTTATTATATCATAAAATGGATTATAAGTAGTATTGTACTAAATAGAGCATTACTTATTGATTGGAAAAGTGAAATCATATGTTTTTTTATAGCATGTTTTTTTAGTTGGTTTATTTATTCTATTTTTATAAGTAAAACAACACAAATTTTCATTTCTATTGAAGAATTAAGGGATGGTATTTGGCTTGGAATAATTACATTTTTTCTAGGAATAATAATAAAATCAATTTATAATTATGCACATTTGAATTATGATAAAGAAAAGGAAAAAATTAGAAAATATATAATAAAAAAATATAAAAAGTTCCAAATGAAATATAGCAATATAGTAAAAACTAAAAATAAAAAAATAAAATTACTCACATATTCTATAATGATATATGAAAATTACAATAGACCAATAGTAATTAGAGTTTTTGAAAATATTAAATTTTTCATAACAGGTCAAGCAAGTCTTGGTATAATGCAAGTAACTACTCAAAAGTTTATTACTAATAAAGAGTCTGTTAAGATGGGATATAAGATTATTAAAGATAACTATTTTTCAATAAGAAAGAAAATGAAGTTAGAAAACAAACTGAAAAAGGTAATATTTATGTACAATAAGACTAATAAATATGTTGAAGAAGTTTTATATATATATCATTTGTTAGAAAATGAAAACAAATAATAAGAGAAGACTTAGCTCATCTTCTCTTATTTAACATTTTATCATAGTAATTAAATAAATCTTCAAAAGCATTATAATGAACTATTTCCCTTTGTCTTAACCATAATAGTGGTCCAATAACATCAGGGTCATCTGTAAGATCTATTAAGTTTTCATATACTGCTCTTGCTTTTTGTTCTGCAGCCATATCTTCCATAATGTCTGCTAGTGGGTCTCCTGTAGTTGCAAAATAGGCAACTGTAAATGGGACTCCATTAGCATCCGTAGGATATAGAGCATTTTTATGTTCTGCATAATGAGGAGCAAGTCCTGCTGCTTTCATCTCTTCTACAGTGGCATCTTTTAATAATTGATATACCATTGTAGAGATCATTTCGACATGTGCTAGTTCCTCAGTTCCTATATCTGTAAGTAGGGCTTGTCCTTTTTGATCTGGCATAGTATATCTTTGATTAAGATATCTAAGTGCGGCAGCAAGTTCCCCATTACTACCTCCATACTGAGTAATTAATTGTTTAGCCATATTAATATCCTTTTTCTTAATATTAATAGGATATTGTAATCTCTTAGCATATTTAAACATTACTTAATCCCTCCATATTCCAAGGAAAGATTAATGTTTGCCATAAGAATGGACTAGTATTTAGACTATCACTACTGATTAGAATAGGACCATATTTTTCTTCATATTCCATCATTAATCTATTCGCTTCTTTTCTATATTTATTAAATAAATCTAAAGCATTACCATCATTAGGATATAAATCTAAATATAAATTAAGGTCATGAGCAGCGAACTCTGCTTCAGACATTCTTAAAAACATCTCCTCTTGTTCATTAGTTGGTCTTAATACGGCAGGTTCATAATTCTTATACTGACTATATAAGTTTCTAAACATATTCCCTCTTAAATAACCTTCTCTTTCTGTAAAGAACTTAGGGTTATTCATATCTCTATCCATATTATTAGGATAGCAGTTATAGTTATAATTAAAATCTCTATTCATAATTTTCTCCCTTCCCTTTATTCTATTCTAGATAGTAACCTAGGAAAGGGCTTTAACCTAAATAATGATGTAATTCTGAATATAAAAGAAAAATATAATTGTTTTTGACAAGTATATTGTCAGTTACTTTATCCTATGATAATATAATACTAAATGTTATAGAGGAGGCTACAATATGAAAGAATATAATGTTTATATTGATGAGAGTGGAGATGAAGGAATAAATAAAGGTTCTAAATACTTCATATTGACTGCTATTATTGTAGAAAAGACTAAAGATTTAGAAAGTTCTAGAGTTGTAGATAAAATAAAAGAAAATTTAGAAATGGATAAAAAATCTCAATTACACTGGAAATTATTAAAAGGATTACCTAATAAAAGAATGATAATGTCTTTAGTAAGTACACTTGATATTAAGATTATAAACGTAATTATTGATACTAGATGTATTAAAGTTATACCATCAAATAATATTTATAATTACTTTAGTGGTTATTTATATGAGAGAATATGTTGGTATATGAATGAAGTTAATGGAATTGCAAATATAAATATAAGTTCAAGAGGAAATTTATCTAAAGCTAAATTAAGTGCTTATTTAAATAATAAAAATCATAAGAAGTTTAATATTGATACAAGTAGAATAAAAGAAATAAAAATAATACCTAATGTAAGAAAAAAATTATTACAATTAGCAGATTGCTGTTGTAGTGCTTTGTTTCAAGCATTAAAGTATAACAATAAAACTTGTTATGAATATATAAATAAAATAAAGGACAAATTATATATAAAGAACAATAATTTATTAAGTTATGGATTAAAACTAGTACCTAGTAATAGTAAAGCAATTGAATTATATAATCTGATAGAATATTTAAACAAAGAAAAAAAGTGAGCTTTCCCCTGACTAAAGGAACCCACAAGGCAAGCTTGCTGGTATGTATTAAACACACCCTTTAGTAACTCAGCGAACTACTCACTCACTGACTAAATAATATCATAAAATATATTATCTGTCAAATTTAGTATATGAAATATTTTAAAAAGTATGTATATAACAGTAACAAATACTTGAATTAATGATGAATTTATATATAATATATTGCAAAGAAAGGAAGAAGTTTATGGAAGAAGATAAATATAAAACATTAGAATCATTAAGAGAAACAAAAAAATTTCTGAATGGCATAAAAGGATACTTAAAAGAGGATGAAGAATCTGTAGAACTTGATACTCTTGCCACTATCGCTCTTTTAAGAAGACCAGAACTTGCTAAAAGAGGTGATGAGGCTTTAGGTGACAAATATGGTGATATAAATTTTACCGATTACATATATGGCCGTGTTAATTCCACTTTAAATAGTAATTTAATAGTTAGACATACTATGGAGATGGAAGCTTTAATACGTTGCGTCGAAGCACATAATAAAGGTATGAATAGTAATTATATTTATAAAAAGTACCTTGGCTTTGAAAACAGTGAAGATAGTCATGATAATTTATATCTTAACAAGAGGTTAGATGTTGTGCAAAAACAGTTTGTCGCTATGCATTATGATGTTGCTTTTAAAGAAAATACTTTTTCACTTATGGTAGGAGATGAATTTTTAAAAACAGCGCAGGTAGTAGTAAAAAAGACTGTTAAGTAGTAATTAAAGGTTACTACTTTTTAAATGTCTAAAAATTCTAGTTCTTGTCTAAAACACTATTATTTGATAAAATGATAAGAGTAAAGAGTGGTGTTTTAAATGTACTTGAAAGAAATTATAACAAATGGTTTTAAATCTTTCGCTGATAAAATGGAAATAAAATTAGATGATGAAGTTACTTGTATTGTGGGACCTAATGGAAGTGGTAAGAGTAATATTGTCGATGCTGTTCGTTGGGTATTAGGAGAACAATCAGTTAAAAACTTACGTGGTGATGGAGGTATGAGTGATGTAATATTTGCAGGTAGTGCCTCTAGAAAAGCTAAGAATGTCGCTAGTGTTGAACTTATCTTTGATAATAGTGACCATTATCTAAAAGTAGATTATAGTGAGGTTAGTATTAAAAGAAGAGTCTATCGTAGTGGAGAAAATGAATACTTTATTAATAATAATAAAGCAAGACTTAAAGATATAGTTAATCTCTTCTTAGATAGTGGTGTTGGAAAAGAGTCCTTTAATATTATTTCTCAAGGAGAAGTCTCTAAAATAATCAGTGAAAGTAATGACGATAGAAGAGTTGTTTTTGAAGAAGCAGCAGGGATATTGAAATATAAAAAACGTAAAGAAGAAGCTTTAAGAAAACTGGATAAGACAAATGATGCACTTGATAGAGTAGAAGATATTATTAAAGAGTTAGAAGTACAAGTAGAGCCTTTAAAAGAACAAAGTGAGAAAGCAAGAGAATATAAAACTCTTAAAGAAGAATTGGAAAACCTTGAAATAGCTTTAATCGCTTATGATATTTATAATCTATCTACTAATGAAGAAATATTAAAGAAAGAAAAAGATGTTCTAGATAAAGAGATAGTAGATTTAGAGAGTACTGTTAATAAAGATAGTGGTGTCTCTTTAAAGAAAAAGACAGATTTATTCAATTTAGAGAAAGATTTAGAATTTACTCAGAAAGAGTTACTTAATAAAACAGAAGAGATAGGTAAACTAAACGTACAACTGAATATCTTAAAAGAACAAAGAAAGAATAAAGATACTACTAAAGTAGAAGAAGAGTTAAGAGCCTTAATAGATGAGAAAGGTAAGATTAGTAAAGATATTAGTGTCTTAGAAGATGAGATAAATATTATTAATCAAGATATTACTAATATGAATGATGATATTAACTCTAGTAAGAATAATCTTAAAGGTCTTAGATTAACTCTAAAGAACTATGAACAGACACAGAGTAAGCAAGATAGAGATATCTTAACTAATAAACATAAAGTAGAGTTGTTAAAGTTAGAAGCAGAAAGAGGCAATAATTTACCTAATGCTATTAAGAAAGTCTTAGAAGAAGATAAATTACAAGGAATCTATGACATTATAGGTAATGTTATTAAGACTAAAGATGAGTATGTAAGATGTTTAGATGTTGCAATTAGTAGTAGTAAAAACTTTGTTATAGTTAAAGATGAAGAAAGTGCTAAAGAAGCGATTAGATATTTAAAGAATAATAATCTAGGAAGAGCGACTTTCTTTCCTATTAATGTTATTAAGAAAAGATATATAGATGAAAATACCAAACACATATTAGAAGGATTGGATGGATATATTGGTGTCCTAGCAGATTTGGTTACTACAGATAAAGAATATAAAAATATTGTCTATAATCAATTAGGACTTGTACTAGTAGCAGAAGATATGGACACTGCTTTAAGAATAAGTAGAAAGATAGATAGACGTTATAAAGTAATTACTCTAGCAGGTGATGTTATTAATGTAGGAGGATCGATGACAGGAGGTGCTAACTATAAAGGTAGAAGTTCTGTTATGATTAATCAAGAGATTACTAACTATATTAATATAATTAGTAGTCTAGAAGAATCTAATAAGAAAATTAGTCTTGATATTAACGATACTAAAGAAGATATAAGAAAATTAGAAGATAAGATATATCTTAAAGAAAAGGACTTAAAACTATTAATAGATGATGTTACTAATAAAAATCATGCTCTAATAAGTAATAAAGATACACTTAGTAGTATTAGTGATAATATTGATAATTTATCAAGTAATGAGAATACTCTAGATACTAAAGAAGAAGAGTTAGTAACTAGATTCTATGATTTAGAAAGTTTTAAAGAAAAATTAGAACTTAAACTAACTACCCTTAAGAAAGATATAAAAATATTAAAAGACGAAATAGAAGAAGATGAAGAGAAGAGTAAATATAAGAATAATTTAATTAGAAAGACTGAAGAGAAAAGAAACAGTTTAGATCTTAAACTTAAAGAAATAGATGTAAAATTAGATAATTTACTTAATACTTTAAGTAGTGAATATTCTATTACATATGAAAAAGCTAGAAAAGATTATGAACTTGATGTAGAAGAAAAAGCTGCTAGAAATAAAGTAAGTAACTATAAAGCTAGAATTAAAAGTCTTGGTATGGTTAATTTAGCAGCGATAGATGAATATGAAAGAGTTAATACTAGATATATGTTTTTATTACATCAAAAAGAAGATTTAAGTAAAGCAATTGCAACACTTCTTGAGATAATGAATGAGATGGATGAAGTTATGAAAGAAGAGTTCTTAAAGACTTTTGAGTTTATAAGAAAAGAGTTTAAAGAAGTCTTTAGAGCCTTATTCCATGGTGGAGAAGCAGATTTAAAATTAACTAGTGATGATATCTTAACAACAGGAATAGAAATAGTTGCTTGTCCTCCAGGTAAGAAGTTAACTACTATTAGTTTATTATCAGGAGGAGAGAAAACATTAACTGCTATTAGTCTTTTATTTGCAATTATTAATGTTAGAACAGTACCATTCTGTATATTTGATGAAGTAGAAGCAGCCTTAGATGAAGCGAATGTTATGGAGTTTGGTAAGTATTTAGCAAATTATAAACATAAAACTCAGTTTTTAATAATTACCCATAAGAAAAAGACAATGGAATATGCTGATACATTGTATGGTATTACGATGCAAGAGTCAGGGGTCTCTAAACTTGTTAGTGTAAAGTTAACAAATAATGAAGAATTGATATAGCATAAATTAATTTATTATGTTAAAATAATTTTAAGTAAAACAATGGAGGGACGGTTTATGGAAGATAAAAATGAAAGTTTAATAAAAAAATATCAGTTTATATTGGAAGAATTAAAAAATATTGGCGATATTTATAATGGTAGAGGTTATTTTCCAGATGCAGATATGCCTTTTTTTGAAGAAAAAGGTTGTGAAGTGACTAATTATGATTTTGGTATAGAAGAATTTGAAGTAAAAAAAGTTTCTGATGGACCAATAAAGAAGAAGAAAATTTAAATTGTTTAAGAATAAAATATTATTATAAGAAAGAAGGTAAAAAAATGAAAAAAATATGTAGAATGACAAACTTCTTTCTACTAGAAATAGAATAAAATGACGAATTATTTTACCCTAGATTTATATATAAAATAAAGAGATATATACAATTTGATATTGGTATATATCTCTTTTTTGTTTCATTTT
>DVHC01000066.1 GCA_018712385.1 Candidatus Onthousia excrementipullorum
GCTTGTTTCTTTAAAATTAATAGTTCTATTGCATATTCTATATTAATAGAATTAGGTATAGATAATCCTTTAGATTACTATAAAAAATTAATTAGTTATAAAGAATACATTAAAAATAAAGAAAACTTTAATTTGTAGCAAAAAAAGCACTTGCCTCTTTTTAAAATTATGATACAATATATATGTATCTGTTTTGCGGATGTAGTTTAGTGGTTAGAATATGGCCTTGCCAAGGCTGTGACGGGGATTCGATTTCCCTCATCCGCTCCATAATAAAATTAACTTACGGACTAAATATGGTTCGTAAGTTTTTATATTATAATAGTTATTTTGCATTTTGAATTAAAAAATTATATTTACTTGCATGTCTTAATTCATCAGTCATAATAGACATAAGTAGGGTATAACTATTTCCACTTGGCATTGTTCCTAATATTCTTCGATATTTAACAACCGCATTTAGTTCACCAAATAAAGCATTTTCCAAGTTAGTTTTATAATCCATATTGTTCTTTGAAATATTTGGCATTACTTCCTCTTGACTTGCTAAAGTCTGACCTGTAAATTCATAATATAAATTTCTTAATATTTGATTATGCTTTCTTTCATCATCTCTAATACTTTTTATAATATCTTTTTCTTTAGTAGTAGGTGCTTGTTCAATTAGATTATCATAAAATATTTCATCATTTTTTTCATCTTGCACAGATTTATTTATTAACATAATCGCCTGATTTAAAGTAATTATTTCCTCATTATTTATTTGGGATTCCATATTACGATAATTTAAGTCATAATATGGGTTATACATATTATAATTGCCTTGATACATTTTTATTCCTCCTTGCAATATTATAATATGTACTTTTTTATTAATTGCCATTAATTATTTTGAACATTACCTGATAAATATACTGATAAATTTCCATCAGAACAATATGTTGCTAAAAATATATTGTTAGTTTTTGTAATCCCTTGTTTCTTTAACTTTTTAAGCAGCCATGCCTCATCAAATCCCAATTCTTGTAAATTTTCTTGCATAATCTTTCCATCTAATATTAGATTTGTAAGAATTTCTTCTTCTTTAGGCTTTATATTAAAATCACTAGGATTAGCTGGCCTTTTATCACTATAGGGAAGAAAACTAATCTTTCCATTTTCCTCTAATAAAGCTGTTTTTATATCGCTTAAATTAAAAAAACCATTTGTTCTACATTGTACTAAGAATTCATTTAAATCTATCTTAGCTTTTTTAAAGTTTTCTTTAAATAGAGTTCCATCATCATATAAAATTAAAGTTTTTCCCGAAAGAAAAGGGCGAAGTTTTACAAATTTAGTATTTAAAATTGATACTATTAAAGTTATTAGAGCATATACAATCATTGCAATTACAGGCTGTACAAAATTATCCTCTAAGGAAGTAGATAGTTCCGCTGCTATTGACCCAATAGTTATAGTAATAAAGTAATCAAAAATGCTTAATTGTTACATTTCTCTTTGTCCCATTATTTTTGTTAGAATAAATAAAAGAGTAATTGAACCTATTGATAA
The DNA here is from genome assembly GCA_018712385.1 of Candidatus Onthousia excrementipullorum. Taxonomy (GTDB): domain Bacteria; phylum Bacillota_I; class Bacilli_A; order RF39; family UBA660; genus Onthousia; species Onthousia excrementipullorum. The sequence continues at coordinate 1,552 of DVHC01000066.1, forward strand.
ACATATAATTTTTAATATTGTCATAGTTATCACCTTATAATTGTTTTCTTTAATAATAATTTGTTCAATTTATTGGTAAATTATACATTAATATTTTATAAATTAAGGCAAGGACTATTAACTTTAGTCTTTAGTGGTTTATAAAAAATAAAGATACATTTTATAGACTTTTTAGTAAATTTGTATTATAATATGCACCAAAAAGGAGATGGCTTAAATGAATCTAGAATTATTAAAGCATGCTCAAGGTTATATTGAAAAAATGGCTAATGGTATTAACCCTTTAACAGGAGAAATTACTCCAAGTAATGATATGATAAATAATGTAAAAATATCTAGATGTCTATTCTATGTTAATGACGTTTTAAAAGAAGTAATTGCAAATGGTGGAGTTAACAAAAATAAAGCAAAAAAAATTCCATTTAATTTAACATTAGAAGAATTAAGTAAATATGAATATACCGGAAATTTAGCAATTACAAAAGTAGTACAAAAGATTAATGCTTTAAGAAAAAATGAAAATATGGAAAAACTAAAAGTTTCTGAAATGTGTAATTGGTTAATAAAAATAGGTCTATTACAAGTAATAGAAGAAAATGGCCATAAGCTAAAAAGACCTACAGAAAAAGGTCAAAATATGGGAATGGCAATTGAACATGTAGTTAATGAATTTAGAGAATATGATCTCGTTTCATATAGTGAAGATGTACAAAAATATATAATTACGAATTTTAAGAGTTTAGTAGAATTTATTAATAAGTAATAACTAGATAGTCTTAGAAGAATCAAGGCTATCATTTTTATTATAAATAATATTCCACATCTTCTCTGGAATAAGTACTGCTTTCATATGAGCAAGTTTTCCATCAGGATTCACCTTTACATCAATAATCTTTGAAAGACTACCTTTATTAATTAAATATTCACTCTGTACTTTAGAATAACTTAAATCATCATTAATTAGGGGGATACCATCGTTTGATTCTCCGGGTATTAAATACTCTATTTCTATATTGCAAAACTCATGATATTCTAACTCCCTATTAAAAAAACTTTTATCTCTTACTAAAGAAGTACTAGTAAAACCACTTTCATAATAATATTTATTTTCTAAATTCTTTAAATCTTCTAATGAACTTATTCCATAATCTTTAAAACTATCTAAAGAAACACCTCTATAAGTCTTAATATTTGAAGAAAGAGTAGGTGACCTTTCTATACATTCACTAAAATTATCAGCATAATCTAAATATTTATTTTTCATCTCATCAGTTAATAATCCATTAGTATCATAATTCCAAACTCCTCTTAAAACAGAATTAAAACGTCTAAAAGCAATACCAGTATATGCTCTAATATTATCAATATCACTTCTAGAATTATTATTATAAAAGTCTGCTAAATAGTCTATAAAAAATGCTTTTACTTCTTCTCTAGAAGAAAACTCCATAAAATCTCTTTCACTAACATCATTAACAAAAGTATCAAGTTCTGTTTGCTTATCAATGCCAATATATTTTAAAATTAAGTTTACTGTTTTATTTCCTTCCATAATACCTACATCTCTTTTCTAAATACATTAGTATCTCTAATAACAAAACCAGTCTTTAAATATAAGTGATTTGCCACTTCTCTAGAAGACCTAGAAGTTAATTCTATATAACTAATATTATCATCTTTTGCCATATTAAAAATAAATTCTAACAATTTAGTTGCAATACCAGCATTTTGATAATTACTATCAACACAAACATAAGAAAGAAAATAATAATAACTATTTTTAAAAGGGTTATGTAACTTATCAATTCTAATATAACCAACTATTTTTTTATTAAGTAAAGCAACTATTCCAAAACTATTAAGATTATCATCAATACTTTTTATATTATCACTAATATTAAAGTTATCTTTTAATAGTTTTATAACTTCATTAAAATCATCATTAACATATTTTCTAATAATTAAATTATCCATAAACTTCCTCCAAACTATCTTTTCTAATGTAATTATACCAATTATTTACAGAAAACTACAAAAAAAATAATATTTTCCTGTATAATATAAATGGAGGTATGTTTATGGTAAAAATAAAAAACAACTATATAAAAACAATTTTATCTTATATTGTAATTATTTTAGGGGCCATGCTAGCAGCATATTCATTAGATACATTTCTAATCCCTAATAATATTCTAGATGGGGGAGTAACAGGTATTTCTATCATTGTTTCTAAAGTATTTTCTATACCGATGAGTTTACTTGTTATTCTTATTAATATTCCTTTTGTTTATATAGGATATCGTAATTTAGGAAAAAGTTTCTTAATGAGAACAATAGTTAGTATGTTAACATTTTCTCTTGCTCTTAGTTTCTTTGAGTCATTACATGAAGTTACAGATGAAATATTACTTGCCACAATCTTTGGAGGAGTCTTACTAGGAATAGGAGTAGGACTAGTTATAAGATTTGGAGCTTGTGTTGATGGAACAGAATCAGTTGCCCTTGTTATAAGTAAGAAAACATCTTTATCAGTAGGACAAATAGTAATGATATTTAACTTTGTTATTTATAGTATTGCCGCTCTAACCTTTGGAATAGATAGAGCCCTTTATTCAGTCTTAACTTACTTTATAACTTATAAAGTAATAGATCTTGTCTCAGAAGGATTAGAACAAGCGAAAGCAGCTTTAATTGTAACAGAAAAGGGAACAGATATGGCTAATGAGATATATAAAAGACTTGGAAGAACTGTAACTAAAATAAATGGTAGTGGTCTTTTATCAGGAGAAAAGGAAGTAATGTATTGTGTCTTAACAAGAATAGAAGTCTTTGAACTTAAAAAGATTGCTAATGAAATGGATGAGAGTGCTTTTATAACAATATTAGATGTCTCTGATATTATAGGTAATCATATAAAATCTACTAAAAGATTAAAAAGTAAAAAGAATACTACCAAAATAAAAGAAGTATAATCTTTATCATAAAATACATATAGTTAAAGTGTAAGGAGTTGATACTTTGACTATATATACAGTACAGCGTGGTGATACCCTTTATGCTATTGCTAGAAAATTTGGTACAACAGTAAGAGATATAACTGATTTAAATGGCTTATCTAATGTAAATCGTTTAATGATAGGACAAGCCTTAGTAATACCAACAACTATAAAGCCTGGTATTTTAGTAAATGGTTATGCCTATCCAACTATTAGTGATACAACTCTAGCTTTAACACTTCCTAGTTTAACTTTTATAAGTATCTTTAGTTATCAAGTAACTAGTGATGGTAATTTAAAACAGATAAATGATAATAGAGTAATAACAGCCGCGAAAGATACTAATACATTACCTATGTTAGTTATGACCAATATAGGTTCTACTGGTAGATTTGAAAGTGACCTAGCTCATGCCATTTTATCAAATGAAGCCGTTCAAGATAGATTAATTAATAATTTAGTTACTACCCTTAGAAACAAAGGTTATACTGGAGTAGATATTGATTTTGAATATGTATATCCTATGGATAGAGAGTTATATAATAGCTTTTTAGAAAAAGTTGTAACAAGACTACGTGAAGAAGAATTTATCATTACGACCGCTCTTGCTCCTAAAGTAAGAGCAAATCAAGTAGGAACATTATATGAAGCCCATGATTATGCAACTCATGGAAGACTAGCAGACCATGTTATTATAATGACTTATGAATGGGGCTATACTTATGGACCACCTATGGCCGTCGCTCCTATTAATCAAGTAGAAAGAGTAATACAGTATGCTGTTACCGAAATACCTAGTAAAAAGATTTTAATGGGTATACCAAATTATGGTTACGACTGGACTTTGCCTTATGAACAAGGTAGACCTGCTAAATCGATATCTAATACTAATGCTGTTGCCTTAGCCGCCGAAAAAGGGGTAGAAATACAGTTTGACCCTGTAGCAAAAGCTCCATACTTCTATTACAAAGATGAAAGTGGTACTCTACATATAGTTTGGTTTGAAGATGCTAGAAGTATAAAAGCAAAGTTAGAACTTGTTACTAAGTATAATTTAGGTGGTATTTCTATTTGGACAATCATGAATTATTTCCCACAGATGTATGCTGTTTTAAATGATAATTTTAAAGTAGAGAAGGGATAAAAAGGGGAAAAGACTTATGCTAATAAAGTCTTTTTTATATGTAAAAAAGTTTATTATTTGAGTTACTATATAAATATTTACAGTATTTCTTGATTTTATTATGATAGATGTGCTAGTTTTGTATTGAAGAGTTCTTAGTTGATTGCAATATTTGTTAGAAACTTTACATTTTAGGAGGTTTTATTTTATGGATGATATTAGTAGATTACAAAAGATGATTGATGAATGTAATGATATTGTATTTTTTGGTGGGGCTGGTGTTTCAACAGAAAGTGGCCTAAAAGATTTTAGAAGTAAAGATGGACTTTATAATATGAAGTATAAGTATCCTCCAGAAGAAATTTTAAGCCACAGCTTTTTTATAAATAATACGGAAGAGTTTTATAAATTCTATAAAGATAAAATGAATGCCTTAAACATTTTACCAAATGTATGTCATAAATATTTAACTAAATTAGAAAAAACTGGTAAATTAAAAGCAATTATTACTCAGAATATAGATGGCCTACATCAAAAATCTGGTAGTAGTAATGTTTTAGAGTTGCATGGTACTATTTATAAAAACTATTGTCTTAAATGTGGTAAACAGTATGATGCTCCCTATATATTTAATAGTGAAGGCATTCCTAAATGTGAATGTGGGGGAATTATTAAACCAAAGGTAGTTTTATATGAAGAAGCACTCGATGATGAAGTAGTAGAAAAAGCAATTGATGAGATTAGTAAAGCAGAGTTATTAATAGTTGCTGGGACTTCTTTAACAGTTTATCCAGCTAGTAGTTTTGTTAGATATTTTAAGGGAAAATATTTAGTTATTATTAATAACGATGAAACAAATTATGATGGTATAGCAGATTTAGTTATACATAAGAGAATTGGTGATGTTTTTAAACAATTAAAAATATAGGTGCTTATTATTGACACCTATTTTTATATGTATTTATATGAACAAAAAAACTCTCATAAAGAGAGTTAATAATCTAACTGGTCGGGAAGACAGGATTTGAACCTGCAACCCCTTGGTCCCAAACCAAGTGCTCTACCAAGTTGAGCCACTTCCCGATATAATGGTGCGCTCGAAGGGATTCGAACCCCTGACCTTTTGGTTCGTAGCCAAACGCTCTATCCAACTGAGCTACGAGCGCAGCTACATAGGTCTTTCTTTAAAACTGATACTATATTATCACTGTTTTCTCACTTCGTCAAGTATAATCTGAAAATTTTCTTTTCTAAAATATTATATGTATGATATCATAATTATATGAGGAGGATGATAAAATGAAAATATTAGTAACAGGAGGACTAGGTTTTATTGGAAGTCATACTTGTGTAGAACTATTAAATGCAAATTATGAAGTTGTTATTATAGATGATTTATCTAACTCTAGTATTGATGTTTTAGATAAAATTGAAGAAATAACTTCTAAAAGACCTAAGTTTTATGAGATAGATGCCTGTGATAAAGAAAAAGTCAGAGTTGTATTTAAAGAAAATAAAATAGATGCTGTTATCCATTTTGCAGGATATAAAGCCGTAGGTGAATCAGTTAGTGAGCCATTAAAGTATTATCGTAATAATTTAGATTCAACTCTTACATTATTAGAAGTTATGAAAGAAGAAAACTGTCATAATTTTGTCTTTTCATCAAGTGCTACTGTCTATGGTAGTCCTAAAGAATTACCAATTAAAGAAGATTTCCCTCTATCTACAACCAATCCTTATGGTACTACAAAATTAATGATAGAGAGAATTCTTAAAGATGTTAGTAATGCTGATAAAGATTTATCTGTAATTGTTCTAAGATACTTTAATCCAATAGGAGCCCATAAGACAGGATTATTAGGAGAAAAACCTAATGGTATTCCAAATAACTTAATGCCATATATTGTTAGAGTTGCAAACAAAGAACTACCAATTCTAAGTGTCTTTGGAGATGACTATGATACACCTGATGGTACAGGAGTAAGAGATTATATCCATGTTGTAGACCTTGCTAAAGGACATATAAAAGCCCTAGAAAAATGTGTTAACTTTAAAGGAATAGAGTATTATAACTTAGGAACAGGAACAGGTTATAGTGTTCTAGATTTAGTTAAAACATTTGAAAAGGTAAACAATCTTAAAGTACCATATAAAATAGTAGAAAGACGTCCTGGTGATATCGCTGCTTGTTATGCAGACCCTACTAAAGCTTATAAAGAATTAGGCTTTAAAGCAGAATATGGTATAGAAGATATGTGTAAAGACTCATATAACTTTATACTTAAGAATAAGTCCAACTAGGACTTTATTTTTTTCGCAAAATATGATATAATATAGCCACTAAAAGGGGATGAGGTTATGGGTGATTATGAATTTAAAGAAGAAGTAATGAGAAAAGCCGATAAACAAGTTTTAGAACAAGTATTGATGTATTTTAAGCATCTTGCAATTCGTTATAATTTACCTTATAAAGAACTAACTAAACTACAAGATACCTTTATTTATAACTATGTAGAATTATCTAAATATCAAAAAGATGAAGTATTGCTACTTTTAAAACAAAAAAATTGTAACCAACAGGCTTTATTAGATGAGTGTATTTATGAAGCATTATCATCTAATCCTTTAATAAATATAAAAGATGTTCCACTTATAAATAAAGCAACTAATGATAAAGATAAAATGATATTAGAAACAACATTTGGAACTATTAGATTAGGAAAAGCAAGTGAATATTTTAAAGATACTAAGTCATCATACATCTTTAATAAAAAACTAACAGGAGAGTGTTTTGACAGAACTTTAGAGTTTGTTAAGGAAAATGAAGAGTATGATGCTATTGTTAGTTATGTCCCTAATATCTTTGTAGGAGGACATTACCATGCTTATGCTAAATGTAATGATACCATTGTAGACTCTGCTAGTAATGCTATTTACTTTGATAATACAGGAAACTTAATAGAACAAGGAGATATTATCTTTACTGATAAATACTCTAATATTGGTGGAAATATAGGAGAAGAACCACCTCATTTATTAGCTAAAGCTTTAAAATAACTACTGAACTTAAATGCTCAGTAGTTTTCTTTTACAAATATTCTTTTAACTTTTTAATAATATCATCTTGAAAATCCTTAAAGTCATTAGCAAGTTCTAAGACTTTATCATCGATTTCCTTATCTTTATACTTCTTTAATTTTTTCTCTAAATCAATACTTCCCATAGATACACCTTTAATAAGCATATCAGCCATAGCAGAGTCACTATTATCATCTTTAACCTCTTTATCAATACCCATATTAGCCATTACTTTAGAAACAAGACCATTTTTTTCTTTTTTACAGTTATTCTTATTTAATATCTTTTTAGCATCTTTAAAGTATCTCTCATATCCTTTAATGATATCTTCAACAGTATCTTTAATCTTGTTATCCTTTTTCTCTAAAGTATTACTAAGCTTAGTTAAAGTAGAAATAGCCATTTCACTGTCTTTATAAATATGATTAACAATTTCTAAACTTTCATCCATTTAAATCATTCCTTTCATCTTTAATATGAACTTTTTTTAAACTTTTATTCCAAATATTTATAGAACTTGATATAATTAAGAAGGTAGAGGAAGTGAAAAAATGGAAAAAGATTTAAATAATATTTCTATAAATTGCCAGAGTAGTATTAAGATTAGTGATGGCTTAACTATTTATTTTGACCCATATGATATTAAAGAAAAAATAAATAATGCCGATTATATTTTTATAACCCATTCACATTGGGACCATTTTGATTTAGATTCTATAAATAATTTAGTAAATGAAAAAACTATAATAATTGGACCATCTAATGTCATAGAAAAGTTAAATAGTAATTACAAGACTTTAGAAGTAAAACCAGAAAATATATATAACTTAAATAACATATCATTTATGACAGTACCTGCTTATAACATAGATAAAGAATATCATCCTAAAGATGCAGGTTATGTTGGTTATATTGTAACTTTAAATAATGTTACATATTATATTGCAGGAGATACTGATGTCTTAGATGAGTTAAAGGTGATAAAAGCAGATGTTATTTTCTTACCAGTAGGTGGGACTTATACAATGACTAAGGAAGAAGCCGTAGAACTTGCTAATACCATAAAACCTAAATATGCTATTCCTATTCATTATGGCCTTGCTGTAGGAGATGAGTTAGATGCAAAATACTTTGTTAATAATATAGATAAAGAAATAGAAAGTAAAATATTTTATTAAAAGGGGTAAATCATGATAGAGTTTAAAAATGTTTTTAAAAAATATAAAAATAATACTGTTCTTTCTAATATTTCTTTTAAAATAGAAACAGGAAATATCGTTTGTTTAATAGGAGAGAGTGGCTGTGGAAAAACTACAACTTTAAAGATGATTAATAGATTAATTAATCCTACTAAAGGACATATTTTAATAGATGGGGAAGATATACTTGCGAAAAATGTTATTGAACTAAGAAGAAATATTGGTTATGTTATCCAACAGACAGGGCTTTTTCCTCATCTTACAATTAGAGAAAATATAGAGTTAATCGCTAAATTAAAGAAAATGCCTGATGATGATATCAATAAAAAAACTAAAGAAATGATGGATATGGTAGGACTTGATTTATCTTATTTAGATAGATATCCTACCGAATTATCAGGAGGACAGCAACAGCGCGTTGGTGTGGCAAGAGCTTTTTTAACAGACCCTTCTATAATACTTATGGATGAACCATTTTCGGCTTTGGACCCTATGACTAGAAACTCTTTACAAGATGAACTTTTAAGAATTGAAGAGAAGTTTAAAAAGACGATAGTCTTTGTTACTCATGATATGGATGAAGCCATCAAAATAGCAGATAAAATCTGTATTATGGATGGAGGACATATTATTCAGTATGATACTCCTGAAAATATTTTAAAACATCCTAAGAATAAGTTTGTTAGTAACTTTGTAGGGCCTAAGAGAATATGGACTTCCCCTGAATTTATTAAAGTAAAAGATATTATGTTAAAAAATCCTGTCACTTGCCGTGAAAACTTATCTTTGTTTAGATGCCTTACAAAAATGAGAAACTTAAAAGTAGATACATTAATGGTTGTAGATAGTAAGAAAAAATATTTAGGTTCTATTATTATAGATGAATTATCACCTAGTTCTAATCTAAAGAAAAGTGCTAGTAACTATATATCTAAAAACTCTATTAGTGTTAAAGAAACAGACTCTCTTTTAGATGTATTAAATGTAGTAACAAATGCTAAGACTACAACTATTCCTGTAGTTAATTCTAAAGGTATTTTACAAGGCTTAATTACAAGAGGTAGTCTTCTTACTTCCTTAAGTAGTCAATTCTTAGAAGGGAGTGATGAGTAATGGAGTTTTTAGAGTATATTGGAAATAACATTGATGAGATTATCTCTTTATTAATAGAACATATTGAATTAACTTTTTTATCAGTCTTACTTGCTATTGTAATAGGTGTTCCTATTGGTATTTTAATAAGTTATGTTAAAAAGATTAATAAAGCAGTTTTAGGTGTTGCAAGTGTTATTCAAGCGATACCTAGTATGGCTCTTTTAGGTTTTGCTATTCCTTTTCTTGGTATTGGTACAACACCTGCTATTGTTATGGTAGTTTTATATTCCTTACTACCAATTATTAAAAACACTTATACAGGTATTAGTAACATTGATAGTAATATGATAGAGTCTGCAACTGGTATTGGTCTAACTAAATGGCAAATACTTTATAAAATTCAAATTCCTCTAGCCTTACCAGTAATTATGGCAGGAATTAGAATAAGTGCTGTTACAGCGGTAGGTCTAATGACAATGGCTGCCTTTATCGGTGGAGGAGGTTTAGGTTATCTTGTCTTTTCAGGTATTAGAACTGTTAATAACTATCAAATACTAGCAGGAGCGATACCAGCATGCCTTTTAGCATTGGCAGTTGACTATATTATCGGTATAGTAGAAAAACTAGTAACCCCTATAAGCCTTCAAAAAAATAATGATTTAGACAAAAAGTTACTAAAGAAGAAAAGATTACATCAAAAGATTATCTTGCTAGTAACTGCTATCATAGTAGTTATAATATTCGCTTATACATTCATATCATCAAATAGAAATGATAACGCTATTGTTGTTGGTAGCAAAGATTTTACAGAACAAAATATTCTTTGTTATATGGTTAGTGATGCAATTAAAGATAAAACTGATTATGATACTGTTGAAAACTGTAATTTAGGTGGTACCCAAGTATGTTTTGAAGCCTTAAAAAGAGGAGATATAGATTTATATATAGATTATACTGGTACTGTCTATGGAGATACTCTAAAATATGAGCCAATTACTGATATAGATAAAGTTTATAATACCGTTAAGAGTGATTTAGATAGTAAATATAATATTGAAGTATTAGACCAAATGGGCTTTAATAATACCTATACTCTTGCCGTTAAACAAGAAACTGCCAATCTCTATAACCTAAAGACAATGAGTGATTTATCACGTGTTTCAAGTAATCTTGTTATCAGTCCAAGTCTTGAATTTATAAATAGAGAAGATGGGCTTGATAGAGTAAGTAGTGTTTATGGTTATAACTTTAAAGATATTATTGGCATAGATGGTAGTCCAAGATACACAGCTTTAATAAATAATGAAAGTGATGTTGTAGATGCCTTTGCTACAGATGGACTTTTAAAGAAGTTTAACCTTGTAGTTTTAGAAGATGATAAAAATGCTTTTCCACCATATTATGCAATACCACTTGTTAGAAGTGATACTTTAGAAGAGTATCCAGAAATAGAAGAAGTACTAAGTAGTCTTGGTAGTAAGTTAAATAATGATATTATGAGTGAACTAAACTATAGAGTAGATGAATTAGGAGAAAATCCAAGAGATGTGGCAAGAGAATATCTTGATAGCATAGATTTTTAAGCTCATAAGAACTTGAAAATAAGATATATTTATGATATTATGAATATGTAAAGAAAATTTACATATAACTAAAAAAGAGGAATACCTAATTTTGCATCATGGGTATTTATCTCAATAAAAAGAGTTCACCCTTATACAGTGATGTAAAGGGTGTTTATTTATATAATATTAAAAGTACTATTATTAGTAATAATATCGTTATTAATAAATCTTTCTTGCTCATAAGCAAGTCTCCTTTCTAACCATTAGAAATGGAAAATAAGGAGATAAACACCCATACTAAGTATTCCTAATTAAATGATAGCATAAATGCATCTATAAAACAATCAAACAAGATACATTTTTTAACAGAAATTTTATTTACAATTATAAAGAAAGGAAAGATTAACAATGAAAATAAAATATAATGTTTCTAATATGCATTGTACAGGATGTGAAAATAGAATAAAGAACTCTTTAAAGATGATAAAAGGTGTTAAGAGTGTTCTAGCAGACTATAATACTGGAGAAGTTATTGTAGAGCTTAAAAATGAGAAAGTAAGTGAAAAGATTAAAGAACTACTTAATAATCTTGAGTTTCCTGTAACAAGTGAAGAAATTGTTAAATAAAATACTTAGACTAAAATTAATCTAAGTATTCTTTTATTTTACTGTAACTATTAACTAAAACTTCTTCTATACCTCTTTTACAATTAGCAGGAGAAGGTGAAGGTAATTTAAAAGCTTCTATTCCTACATCTTTAAGAAGATATTTATTATATAAACTATATGCCTTAGTTCCAGTTGTAAATATCGCTTCTATCTTACTTTCATCAACAATTTTCTTAATATCATTAGGTACAACATCTTTAATACTACTATCACTAGATGCTGTTATATTACAACTATATACGACATCAAAAAGAGCGATTTTATGAGTTAAAAGAAAATTTTCTCTATCTTGATTAGAACTACCAATATCCTCATTAAATACTTTTCCTAAAGTAGACCAAAATCTATTCTTAGGATTTCCATAATAAAAATTATTCTCTCTTGATTTAACAGAGGGAAAACTTCCTAATATTAAAGCTCTAGACTCACTATTATAAATTGGTTTTAATGGATGAACTACTTTCAAAAATACCACCTCATGTGTTAGTATAATTATATAAAGTATTTTTGTAAAGGTGATGTTTTATGCAAGATATAAATTATTTACTATATAGATTATCTAAATCAAAGTTTAGAAATAGTTTTCATCTTAAAGAAAAGGATATAGAATATATTGATAAAAAAGGCCTAGATAAGATTAAAGAGCATGCATATGACTTTATAAATAAAAGATTAAAACCTAGTTTTATTCCTAACGATGGTAAACAAACACCTATGAGAGGACATCCTGTTTTTATAGCTGAGCATGCAACTGCTACTTGTTGTAGAGGTTGTCTAAATAAATGGTATGGTATTCCTAAAAATAGAGAATTAACTGATATGGAAGTAGAGTATATTGTAAAAGTAATAATGATGTGGATAACTAATGAGTATAAAAAATATAAATAAAAAAACTAAGCCAAAAGACTTAGTTGAATCTCTAAATAGTGGTGGGCTGTTAGGGATTCGAACCCTAGACCCACTGATTAAGAGTCAGTTGCTCTACCAACTGAGCTAACAGCCCATAAATTGATTACTCATATAATATAGCATAGAAACTCTAAAAAATAAAGTATTTTTTGTTACAAATTATCAAAAAAATAAAGAAAAAAGAAGTTATTTCTAGAAAGGAACAACTTCTTTATTAACATGTTTATTAATAAAATGCTGTGCAATAAGTAAAACAATTCCAAGAATAATACCAATAAATGTAATCATATAGAATGTATCAGTAACAGGTTTTAAGATAATAGTAGCATTAGCAACACTAGTCATTCTATCACTTATTAAAGCCATTAAACCATTAAATAGTAGAGTAGATATCGCCACTGTTATAGAAACAATACCGATATATTCTAAGAAGTTCTTCTTCTTAAAACTACTTATAAATAATAACAAAGTAATAACACCAATTATTATATAAAGAGTAGTATGTAAATTATCATTTCTACAAATCTTTATAATATCAATTAAAAACTGTCCTTCAGTTGTAGAATTAGTATCATCACTAGTATCAGTATTACCCACAACTACATTTAAATTATCATTAATCGCTTCATTGGCATAACTTTCAAGTTCACTTATCTCATTATCATCTAAATTAAGTTCATACTTCTTATTTGCCTTATTAATAAATTCTTTAGTATCATCATTAATTTCAATACTACCATTATTTAAATAAGCATCAATTCCTTGCTGTAATACTTTATTAACATAATCTTTCGCTTCCTCAGTCTTTAAAATAGAATCTACTTTATCAGAAGAAACACCATAACTATCTGCATAATTATAAAATTCTTTCCCATAATCAGTATTTTTAAAATCATTGATAACTACATCATAGTCAATATTATCAAGCATCTTTCTTGTTGAACTAGGACTAGTAAGACTTCCCACAGTAAAAATGGCAATAGTAACAATAACAGCAATAAACAAAGTAATAGTAAGTAAATAATTAATAAAACTTCGCATAAAATAAACACCTTCCTTTTTTCTTGCCATTATTATATCACATATTTATGAAAAATATGTTATTATTAAATAAAAGTGATGTAGAAAGATAGTGATGTATATGAAAGATAAAATAAAAAGATATAATTCTGATATAAAAAGAGGTTTAACTAAAAGCCAAATAGAAGAAAGAATTGCTGATAATCTAGTTAATTTTAATACTGATGTTAAAACTAAAAGCGTTAAAGAAATAATAGTAGAAAATGCTTTTACTTTATTTAATATCATTAATATTGTCCTAGCAGTTGCAATAATATCTGTTGGTTCTTTTAAAAACTTAACTTTTATAATTATAATCGTTCTAAATACCTTAATTAGTACTATTCAAGAGTTAAGGTCCAAGTATACCATAGATAAACTATCCGTAATCTCAGAGCATAAGATTAAAGTAATAAGAGATTCTAAAATAGAAGAAGTATCTTTAGATGAAGTAGTTCTTGATGATATTGTTAAATTTACTAGTGGTAATCAAATAGTAGTAGATTCTATTATTAAAGAAGGAGAAGTCTTAGTAGATGAGTCTTTTATAACAGGAGAAGAAGAAAATGTCTTAAAAAAAGAAGGGGATATGCTTTTATCAGGTAGTTTTATTGCAAGTGGTACTTGTATATGTAAAGTAGAGCATATTGGTTATGATAACTATACTGCTAAAATAAGTAGTGATACTAAATATATTAAAGAAGTATCTAGTGAGATTATGAGAAGTTTAAATAAAATAGTAAAGACTATCTCATTTGTTATTGTCCCTTTAGGAATACTTTTATTTGCAAGACAAATATTTTTACCTGATAATACCTTTGAAAATGCTGTTGTTAATACCGTCGCCGCCCTTATCGGTATGATACCAGAAGGACTAGTTTTACTTACAAGTACAGTTTTCGCTGTTAGTGTTATAAGACTATCAAGAAGAAAAGTTTTAGTGCAAGATTTATATTGTATTGAAACCCTTGCAAGAGTTAATGTTATCTGTCTTGATAAAACAGGAACTATTACCGAAGGAGTTATGGAAGTAAAAGATGTCATTGCTAAAGAAATGTCAAAAGTAGAATTAAAGGATTTACTCGGAAGTGTTGTTCATATTATAGATGATGATAATCCTACTGCAAAGGCTTTAAAGAATGCTTTCTATAATAAACATAAAGTAGATTATGAGAAAATAGTACCTTTTAATTCCACTACTAAATGCTCTGGGCTAGTAATGAAAGATGACAAAGCGATATTTATAGGAGCGCCTGAGTTCTTATTAAAAGATTATAAGAAATATAAAGAAGAAGTAGATAATCTAACTAGTGATGCAAGAGTAGTAGCAGTCGTAGAATATAGTAATTATACTAAGAAGAATGAAAAACAAAAGTTATTAGGTTATGTCTTACTTCAAGATAAAATAAGAAAAGAAGCTGAGTCTACTATTAAATACTTTAAAGACCAGGGAGTAAAAGTTAAAATTATCTCAGGAGATAATAAAAATACCGTTTTAAATATTGCAAGACGTGCTAAAGTAGGGGATAACTTAAAAGCTATTGATTTATCTACTTTACATAGTGAAGAAGAGATTAGAGACTCCGCCTTAAAATATGATGTTTTTGGTAGAGTTAAACCGGAAGAAAAGCATATCTTAATTAAAGCTTTAAAAGATGCCGGAAATACTGTAGCCATGACAGGAGATGGAGTTAATGACTGCCTTGCTTTAAAGGAAGCAGATTGTTCTATCGCTATGGCTAGTGGTACAGATGCTGCAAGAAGTGTTTCCCAACTTGTCTTATTAGATTCTAACTTTGATTCTATGCCTAGTGTCGTTTTAGAAGGAAGAAGAAGTATTAATAACTTACAACGTTCTGCCTCCCTTTTCCTAGTTAAAACAATCTATGCCGGACTTCTTGCCTTTATCTTCCTTTTCTTAGAAGAGTCATACCCCTTTATTCCCGTTCAACTTACCCTATCAAGTGTTGTAACGATAGGAATACCTTCATTCATACTAGCTTTAGAGCCAAATAAAGATAGAGTAGAGGGAAACTTCTTAGTCAATGTCCTAAAAAAGGCGGCCCCTCCTGCTTTTGTAATAGTCCTAAATATAGTCATTATAACATTATTTGGAAATGCTATAGGTTTGACGTATGCTAAAGTATCAACCTTATCTTTAACAATAACAGCTTATGTATCATTCATTCTTTTATATAAAGTATGTCAGCCATTTAATAGAATTCGTCTAATTCTCTTTGCCTTAATGTTTTACTTATTCATCTACTGTATAATGAACTTAACAACCATTTTCTCAATTACTCATTTTGATTACCTAATGATATTTATAACCTTTATCTTAATGTTTGCCTCTCACGAGTTATATAAACTATTTGAAATATTAGTAGATAAGATAGTTAAAAAACTAAAAATATAATGCTTCGAAAATTTTTGGAGCATTTTTTTTATTTCTTGCAAATAATTATTATGAAGGAGGTGTTATAAATCAAACGGAACTACGGTTTTGACAACGAATGGGACTTTTTTAACTACCTTAATGGTAAGAAAGTAGGAGAAGTAAATCTCATGTTTAGAAAATTTCTTCTGGCCAACTTTCCGTATATTAACAACGATATGAAAATATCTGCCTATGTTAATTTTGAGAGAACTAAAGAAGATATCTGGATTAAAGTAGGTAAAGTAAAGAAATCCATTAGTATTAAAATGGGTAAATGTAATACAGTTCATAATGAATATATCTATAATTTTACTAAGTTCTTAGAACAAGAAAAAGTTCCACCTAAGATTATAGATATAATACTTGACTATTTCTTTGCCGATGGTACTCGTAATGGTAGTGGCAAAAGAATATTAACTTTTCCGGATTATAAGTTAAAACTTAAAAGAAAAATAAGAAAAGTTAATAAGTATTTTATGAAACATGAAGATTTACTTATCAAATTAATTAATCGTTTTGTAATAGGAAGCACGGATATCTTAATCCATGGAACAGTTGATGATTTTACTTATATTACTAAAGATGAAATAATTAAATTGCTACTTTCTTTAAAGAAAGAGCCATCATCAACAATTCATTTTTCTAAATTAATATTTGCATCTAAAGGACGTAATAATGATATTGATAAATTTATAGTCCAGATTAAATGGTATAATTTGAAAGATGATATTGCCAAAATAAGAAAAAACTTACCAGTTTGACACTAGTAAGTTTTTAATTTTTTAATGGCGGAGTAGGAGAGATTTGAACTCTCGCGCCAGTTGCCCGACCTACACCCTTAGCAGGGGCGCCTCTTCAGCCTCTTGAGTACTACTCCAAAACGCATAAAATAATAATATATTTGTCATAAGACACTTATAATATTACCCTAAAGAAATATAAATGTCAAGGAATTTTTCTATATAGTATAAGAAAAGTTCCACCTTTCACGGAGGAACTTGAATCTCTCTTTGGTGACCAGTACGGAATTCGAATCCGTGAATGCTACCGTGAAAGGGTAGTGTGTTAAGCCGCTTCACCAACTGGCCATATGTAGTTTAATGTCTTTTTCTTTACATAAAAAAATAAAAATAAATGGCGCCTCAACTAGGACTTGAACCTAGGACCCCTTGATTAACAGTCAAGTGCTCTAACCAACTGAGCTATTGAGGCATATCTAATTAAATGGTGGGCCTGACAGGACTTGAACCTGTGACCCCTTGCTTATCAAGCAAGTGCTCTAACCGACTGAGCTACAGGCCCGGATTGATAGCACATTTACATTCTACACTAAAGTAGAAAGAAATGCAAGACTTTTTTTGCTTTTTTTCATTAAGCAATATTAGAATAGCAAATAACTTTTATTAAATCAAGTGTTTTTTTGAAAAATTTCATATAAATTTCACAAATACCAGATAGATTATTAACTAGGAGGAGAGAATGTGAAAAAAATAGGACAATTTTTTAAGAAACATTGGAAGAAGTTTTTACTAGCTATCATTATTATAGCCATAATAGCAGGAATTATTTATCTAAGTTTTAGAGCCTATGATAGATATCAAAAAAATCTATTAACAGACCCAGCTTGGATAAGAGAAAATGTGGAGTTAGTAAAAAATGATGAAGGAGTGTATGAAGTAAAGAAAGATGAAGATATTTCTATTTTTAGTGAAGATTATCAAAATATAATCGAAGAGAAAATTGATGCTTTAAAAGATTCTGCAGATTATACTTTAGAAAATCCCTTACTAATTCATAATCCATACGGCACTGGCTCACTATCTTACTACTTATATTATACTGATAGTGATAAGACTCTTGACTATAAAATTGAAACAGAAGGATATAGCGATTTTGAAAAGGAGATATCTCATAAAGATAGTAATGAATATCAATTAATTGGTTTTGTTCCAGGAGAGACTAATACTTTAACATTAAAAAGTGGTGACGAGGAACATGAATTTACTATTACAACACCAAAATCTACCGCTGAAATAG
This sequence comes from Candidatus Onthousia excrementipullorum, assembly GCA_018712385.1. GTDB lineage: Bacteria > Bacillota_I > Bacilli_A > RF39 > UBA660 > Onthousia > Onthousia excrementipullorum. The sequence goes on from DVHC01000066.1 coordinate 19,722, forward strand.
ATAATCAACTAGAAATAGTAGATGGAGATAGTGAAGAGGAATTAACAGATGGTCTATATGCAGTCTTAGGTCATGATAAAAACTATAACTCTAATATTTATCTATATGATAATGAAGGAGTATTAAGAGAAGAGTTTGTTTTAGATAGTTATAGAGCAGACCGTATTATCTTTGATGATGACTATATGTATTATGCTTATAATAAGAAAGGTATAGTTAAAGTAAATGACTTAGGTAAAATAGAAAAATTCTATGACTTAGGTAACTATACAATGCATCATGATATGGTTTATGATGAAGATAATAACCGTTTTGTAATATTAGTTAATGAAGATGGTACTGATACTATTGAAGATATCGTTATTACCCTTGACCTTGATACTGGTAAAGTTAAGAAGATACTTGATATGAAAGACTTATTACCAGAGTTTTACTTAAATGCTGTTAAACCAGAAGGTAAAAATACTTATGGTGGCTATGAGTTAGACTGGATTCATATGAATAGTTTATCTTTAATAGGTGATAATGATATTGTCTTAAGTTCAAGAGAGTTAAGTACTATAATCTATATTAGTAATGCTTATACTGACCCTAGTGTTAAATACTTATTAACAGATGAATCTGTTACAGAAGATACTTCATATGGAGATTTATTATATGAAAAAGTAGGAGACTTTGTATCTCAAGCAGGACAACATAGTATTACTTACTATACAGATGACGACTTAGACGATGGAGAGTATTACTTATATATGTTTAACAACAATTACCAAGGTGCTAGAACAAGACCTAACTTTGATTGGTCTAATTATCCTGGTACTGGTACTTATAATGAAGGAGAAACATCATACTTCTATCAATATAAAGTTAATGAAAATGATAAGACTTATGAATTAGTTAAGAGTTTTTCCATTCCTTACTCAAGCATAGTAAGTGATGTTGAAATATTAGATGATGATGGTAATATCGTTGTAGGTAGTGGTAAAGATAACTCCTTTGGTGAATATGATAACGATGGTAATTTAATTAGACAATTTAATTACAACTCTAAAAAATATGCTTATCGTGTCTTTAAATATAAATTCAATAACTTATTCGATTAAAGTCTAGTAATAGACTTTTTTCTTTTTATCTGATAAAATATAAGCGTATTTTGAAGGGAAGTGTGGTATTAATGAAAGGCACTGTTAAAGAAAAAGGAGAACTATTAGATACATTATTTATTTTATTTAAGGACTTAAGTAAGAAAAAGATAAAGAATTATCTAAAAGATGGGGGAGTTTTAGTTAATGGTAAAGTTGTAACCAAGTATAATACAATTGTTAAGAAAAATGATGTTATTGAACTTAGTAAGACTAATAAAACTCATAAGAAAAGTAATCTTGATATTATTTATGAAGATGAATATTTCTTTGTAATAAATAAACCTGCTGGACTTTTATCAATAAGTACTACTAAAGAAAAAGAAAAGACCGCCTATCACTATATTAGAGAATTTATTAAAAATAGAAAGAAGTCTGATAAAATCTTTGTCTTACATCGCCTTGATAAAGATACATCAGGAGTTTTAGTCTTTGTAAAAGATAACACTCTAAAAAATCTTTTACAAAATAATTGGGATAAATATGTAAAAACAAGGGAATATATCGCTTTAGTAACAGGTAATGTAAAAGATATAGATGACTATACTTGTTATCTAAAAGAAGTAGGACCAGACAAAGTTATTGTTACTAACAAAAAAGAAGGTAAGCTTGCTATTACTTCCATCAAGACAATTAATAAGAACAATAAAGATTCTCTTGTTAAAGTTAATATCAAAACAGGAAGACGTAATCAGATAAGAGTAGTCTTAAATCATTTAGGAAGTCCTATAGTAGGAGATAAAAAGTATGGCGGCAATAAATCTAATAGACTATATTTACATGCTAGTAAATTAATTATAACTAATCCTCTTAATAATAAAACTTATACTTTTGAAAGTAGTGTCCCTACATCATTTAAGAAGGTGTTTAAAAATGAAAAGTAAAGACCAAGTAGAACATAGTCTTATAACGAAATATCGTAAAGATATCTGGCGTAAGTTTATGAAAGCGATTAGAGATTATTCTCTTGTAAATGAAAATGACCATATCGCTGTTTGTATCTCTGGAGGGAAAGACTCCGTCTTACTTGCCAAATGTCTAGAAGAGTTACAGAAGCATGGCAAGACTAACTTTAAACTATCATATATCGTTATGAACCCCGGATACAAAGAAGAAACTTTAAAAGTAATAAAAGATAATTTAGAAGCCTTAGAAATTGACTATAAAATATTTAACTCTGATATCTTTGAAGTTGCTAACAAACTAGATAAAGAACATCCTTGTTATATGTGTGCAAGAATGCGAAGAGGTTTTCTTTATAAGACTGCTAAAGACTTAGGATGTAATAAAATTGCCTTAGGACATCATTTTGACGATGTAATAGAAACTATTCTTCTATCAATGTTTTATGGAGGAGAGTTTAAAACGATGTTACCTAAATTACATAGCACCAACTTTCCTGGTATGGAACTTATTAGACCTCTTTATCTAGTAAGAGAAGAATCTATTAAGAGATTCTGGCAATATAATGAGTATACCTTTATAAACTGTGCTTGTAAATTTACAGAAAATAAAGGCGCTGAAAGTAATTCAAAACGTCTAGAAATTAAAAAACTACTTAAGGAGCTTAGAGAAAAAAGTGATGTTATTGATAATAATATCTTCAAAAGCACTGAGAAAGTTAATCTAGAAACCCTTATAAGTTATCAAGATGATGGTAAAGTTACTTCCTTTTTAGACCGTTATTAGGTCTTTTTCTTTGCACATTTTATAAACCTAAAAAGTTTAGAAAATTATTGACTTTATCATTATTATCAAGTATATTTTATATGAAGGGTAGGCTTGTTTAAAATTAGGGCTTATCTTGAGGAAAGGAGGGATAAGAGGTGAGAAGTGCTAAAAAAGTATTAGGAATGGCTATGGTTAGTCTATTTGCTTTCGTTCCATTTTTAAATGTTTCTGCTCAAACAGAATGGACTTTAAAAGATTGGGAAACAGAAAATGGTGATTATGGTAGTGTAACTGCAGTTGATGATAATATTACTAATATAAAGGGTAGTGATACTGCAACAGAAGGTATGTTTTTAGGACCATATAGTATGAAAAGTGAAGCTAAATTAGCAGATGGTATTACAGAAGATGTATATATCGAGTTAAATAAAGATAGTATGGCTAATGGAGAATTATTTGGCTTAACTATGTCATTAAATGATGCAAGTGATAGTTATGTTACAGAATTACTTGTAGACACTCAAAAGGTTAATGATGGTTATCTTGTAACTGTTGGTCTAGACCCTGATTTTAGTTATACTATCTCAGAAGATGGAGTATACACTTACAGATATACTGCTACTTTAGAAGATGGTAAAACTTATCTTCAATTTTCTATATTAAAATGGGATGAAGTAATCGCTTCAACTACAAAAATTGATATGGGAGAAACAACTGCTGTAAGTGCAGGATATATGTGGTTTTGTAGTATAACTGCTGCAAATGGTATAAATGTTTATACAACTCTACCAGAAAAGCCATCTGAAGAAATTCCTGTAGAGCCAGTAGAACCAACTGAACCTAGTGAAGAAGTTACAACACCTGATAGTGAAAATACTGTAGAAGAACAAAATCCAGAAACTTCTGATAGTATTATTTTAACTGTTGGTATGTTAGTAACATCACTAACACTAGTAGGTTTTGGAATAAAAGCATTAAAAAAAAGAGCTTAGGGTAAGTAAGCTCAAGTAACCTTTAGGCGATTAGATTAACTCTAATTGCCTTTTTTCTTCATATCAACACGTAGAGGCAACTCTGTATCTTTAGTTTTTAAGAAAAACTTATATGGTTCAACATCTAATATTTTAGATAACTCTTCAATAACATCAAAGCTAGCCGAATGCTGTCCTCGTTCCATTCTACTGACATAATTAGTAGAAACATCCAAAAGTTCAGCTAACTTTGCCTGTGTATATTTTTTCTTAAACCTATAATACCTAACATTTTTACCAAAAGTTTTCTTAAGTTCTATCAATATCATCACCCACATCTACACTTAATATGATACTTTTTTTCTTTTTCATACTAAACAACCTCTTAGGTCTACAAAAAAATATTGCATAAAAAATTAAACATTTAATCATTACTAATTTAGGAGATGATTAAATGGCAAATAATAAAGTCGTAATAAGTGGAGTAAAAACTTCGGAATTAAAAGTATTAACAACAGAAGAGATGACAGAACTATTTAAAAAAATGCATGAAGGTGATAAATTCGCTAGAAATGACCTTATTAGTGGCAATTTAAAACTAGTTTTAAGTATTTTAAGGAAAGTAAACACCCGAAATGAAAATTTAGATGATTTATTTCAAGTAGGATGTATTGGTCTTGTTAAAGCGATAGATAACTTTGACCTAGCTCATGAAGTAAAGTTTTCAACTTATGCTGTACCTATGATTCTAGGCGAAGTAAAAAGATACTTAAGAGATAACAATAGTATCAGAGTAAGCCGTTCAACAAGAGATTTAGCTTACAAAGCCTTAAAACTAAAAGAAGAATATTTTATGGAAAAAGGCGAAGAAATATCTATGGAAGACCTAGCTTCATCTTTAAACACAACTATCTATGATATTGTCTTTGCTCTAGAGTCCCTAAAAGACCCAGTATCGATGTTTGAACCTATCTATAATGATGGCGGTGACACAATTTATGTCTATGACCAGATAGAAGATAAAAAGAAAACTGGCTCTGTTATTGAAGAAAAACTAGCCACAAGCGATGCCGTCTCATCACTAAGCGATAGAGAACAGATAATATTAAATGAACGTTACATAATAGGTAAAACCCAAATGGAAATAGCAAGAGATATGGATATTAGCCAAGCCCAAGTATCAAGACTTGAAAAAAATGCTATAAAGCAGTTAAAGAAAACTCTAAGATAAGAATAATTACTAAAAAAAGACATATTTTTAAGTAGTAGGGCAGTGATATTATGAGACTTTCTGATTTACAAAGTAAAGATATTGTTAATGTTATAGATGGAAGAAATATAGGTAATATTATAGATGTTAAAGTAGATGAGAGAAATGGTTCCATTATAAGTTTAATAGTAGAACCTAAAGGTAAATTTATTTCTTTTGGTAAAGGTGAAGATACTGAGATTAAATGGCAAAGTATTGAGAGAATTGGTGAAGATGTAATACTAGTAAGATTAGGTAATTAACTATGAATAAAAAGAAAATATATATCTTTATTAGTCTCTTAATACTATCTTTTTTTATCGCTTTATATCTTACTTCCCTTGCAGGCAAAGGTTTAGAACAAGTTATTGTTAAATATGCTACTAGTGAAACAGAAAGAATCGCTAATGTTATCTTAAATGATGTTGTTAACATTGATGATGATTATTTTAATGAAGATTTATTTGAAATAAGCAGAGATAATGATGGTAATATTGAACTAATTAACTTTGATACAAAAGTAACTAATCGCTTATTAAAAGATATTAATGATAAAGCCATGAAACGATTAAGTGCTATTGAAAAAGGAGATACGACTGATATAGAATTATCAGACTCCTTAAAAGGAACAAGACTAACTTTTCTAGATGATGGTGTAGTTTGTGATATTCCAATAGGTTCCTTATTTCATAATGGCTTAATTGTTAATCTAACAACCAGTATTCCTATTCGATTTTCATTTATTGGAACCGTATCAAGTAACATTGTAACTGATGTTAAAGAGTATGGCTTTAATAATGCTTTAATCGAAGTAGGAATAGAAGTAACTATCAAAGAAAAAATAACCATGCCTCATTCCACAGAAAGTATACCTATTACTACCAAAGTAAATCTTACAACCCAACTAATCCAAGGAAGTGTCCCTAACTACTACAATGGAGCATTTTCTGCATCATCCCAAGTTTTTGCCACCAAAATTAAATAATGTGTTACAATTATATAGGTGGTAGGAATGTATAAATTATTAGATAATAATTATAAAGTAACAAAAGGAAAAGAAAACTTTGATTATGAAGAAGTAAATTCTCTTTTTACAGATTATTTTCAAGATTATGATTATGTTTTAGGAGACTATTCTTATGGAAAAATAAGACTTAAAGGCTTCTATGATAGTAGTAATAAAAAGGCAAAAAAGCTAAATGACATTAAATATTTAGAGGACTACATCAAAGAATATTGTTCGCCAGGAGCGAAAACTTTTCTCCTAAAAAAAGAAAAAAATCCTAAAAACAGTAAAAATATGTAAAAAAGGGGCTTTTTATTTCTTTTTTTTTATGCTAAAATAGTTTATAGAATAGTAAAGGGAGGAAAACAAGGATGAATGAAAAGAAGAAAATGACCTTATCAATCATAGGTGAAGATGGTTCTATTGATGAAGTAGAAGTTGTTATTGCCTTTGAATTTAAAGATACAAAAAAAGAATATGTTGTTTATACAAAAAATGAAAAAGATGAAAACGGTAATGTAACAGTTTATGTTTCAAGAGTTGATAGGAGTACAGAAACTCCTAAATTATATGGTATTGATGATGAAGAGGAATGGAATAGAGTAAAAGACGTATTAAGAAAACTATCAAAAAAAGACTAATAGATAGTAATAATTAGTTGGAGGCGAATGACATGAGTGAAAAAAAACTACATAATGAAGACTTTGATGTTGAACGGATTGACGGGAATGCTACATCTGTTGATTCTAACAAAATTAAATTAAAAATGACTTCTTATGCTATTATTATGGAAGTACAAGAAGCTTTTATGCAAGAAGAACTAGAAAAACAAAATGAAGAATTAAATAAATTAGAAGCAGATGCTACTAATACAGCATTAACAGAAGAAGAGAAAACTATAATAAATGAAAATATTGAAAGCTTAAGAACTCAAATAGAATCATTAAATAAAGTTTATCATGAGTTCTCTGAAGCTCACAAAAAATTTATGGAAGTTGCCAAGAAAGCTTTAAAAGTACATGAAGAGAATATTGAACAGATGAAAGAAAACTCATATTATTTAGAAAAAGTACCAGAAATGTCTGTTGATTTTAGTGATTACGAGAAAGCTCAAACAGTATTAGGAGATGCTCAAGATGCAAATATTTTCTCTAACGTAGATAGTGATGCAATTAAAGAAGAAGTAAATCGTGTTATGACTGGAAAAGAATTATTAACTAGTGAAAAAGAGTTGAAAGATTACGAAAATAATGGCGACTTTGTTGACAAAAATATAACATCAGATATTTTTGATGATATTGCTATTGATGTTGCTGAGGGAATAAAAGAAAATCTAAAACAACAAGAACCTGAAAAAATGTCTAAAGCTAATATAGAAGCAGATTTAGATAAATATCTTGGTGGAGTAACACCTACTGATGCTAAAGATGAAGAAAGAAAACCTTATCATCCTCATGTTGGACCATTTCAAACTAATGAAGAAGCTAAAAAACCAGTAGAAGACAATGGACCTATCTTTGGCCAAGAACAACCAAAAGAGACAGATTATGATATACCAAATCCTACTAAAAATAAAAATTATAGTGAAACAGAAAGAAGATATACAACTTTAGGAAAAGGAAATAATAGCCAAGGCGTAAGTTTTGATGGTGATACTTCTTTCCAACAATTTTTAACTAGTCGTCAAGAAGGACTAAATGAAAAAAGCAAAGCTGTTAGTAGTCTAAGAACTGAAGTAGGTACATTAGAGCAAACTGCTAAAGATAAGAAAGAAAGATTAGCTGAAGCAACTAGAAAAAGTGAACAAGATGCTGCAGATATGGCAAGTATGGCTAAACAGTTAGAAGAATTAAAACGTCTTGATGAAGAAGAAGCTAAATTAAGTTCAGAAGAAACTACACTTAATGATAGGAAATCAGAACTAAATATTGAAATTAATGGATATGATGAAAAAATAGATGAAATTGAAAAACAAAATGCTGCAAATCTAGAAAAATATAGAGCAATGCAAGAAGAAATTAACAAATATATAAAAGGCAAAACTCCTGATGATGATGGTCAATATGGTGGCGCTGGAGGACGTAGAATGTAATACGTTCTTTTTTTTGTTTTTTTTCATATACTTTACTGAGGTTTTAGATATGAAGAATACTCTTTTTTATTACTACGGACTTACCCCGGAAAAAATAATTAAAAAAGATAATTATTATTACTTTTATCTTGATAATTACATCTATTATCTATATAAAGTAAATAGGCCATTAGAATATATAAATGAATTAATCATACTCCTTAGAAATGTTTATAATAACAGTTTTATGATGATTATCTTTAATGTAAATAAAGAAGCTTTAAGTATAATAAATAATCACTATTATATTCTTTTAAGAGCACCTAAAAATAACAGATTTAATATTAATGACATCTATAATCCAACATATTGTCCAAAAGAAGCATCTAATCTAAAACTTTTAAATCATAGTAGTTGGAATAATCTTTGGAGTAGCAAGATAGATTATTTTGAATATCAAAAAGACTATATAAAAATAAAATATAAAATCCTCTATCAGACTCTAGATTATTTTATAGGTCTAGGAGAAAATGCTATAAGCTATTTTAATGCTACTAACAGCTATCTAACCAAAGAATTTAATGACATTTTAGTCTTATCAAGAAGAAGAGTAAATCTTAATGATTTAAGCTTCTATAACCCTTTAAACATCGTTATAGATAATAAAGCAAGAGATAGTGCTGAATATCTTAAATATCTCTTTATAACAGATGATTATACATATGATTTTCTAGATGAGTTTTTGACTAATCTAAATTATAGTACCTACCAATATGCTTTATTAATAGCAAGACTTCTTTTTCCAAGTCATTACTTTGATATCTATGAGAAGATAATAAATGAGACTCTAAAAGAAAAAGAGATTATCAATGTATTAAAGAGAACAGATGAATATGAAAAGTTTTTAAGATATATTTATAATTTTATTAATAAAAAAAAGCCTATTTTAAAAATAGACTGGTTAGAAGCTAATTAACATTTCTTACTTCTTTAACTTCAGGTACTTCATTCATAATCATCTGTTCAATACCATCTTTTAAAGTAACATCTAAGAAAGCACAATCTTGACATGCTCCACCTAATTTAACATAGACAATACCATCTTCAAATTTAATATATTCTAAAGCCCCACCATCACTAATTAAAAAAGGCTTTAATTCATCAATAATACTCTTAATTTTATCTTCTACATTTTCCATTTAAATCACTTGTTCCTTTCAATATCATAATTATAGACATTTTTATAAATATTGTAAAGGTTGTAACGAAAGACTTTTTTTGCTATAATACACCTAGAGGTTAAGTGTATGGTAAAAGAATATAAAGAAGGTTCCATAGTTGTTGGAACTGTTACAGGTATAAAAGATTATGGTATTTTTGTAAAATTAGATAATAATAACAGTGGACTTATTCATATATCAGAAATTGGTAATCACTATATAGAAGATTTAAATAAATATGCTACTGCTAATGAACTGATAAGAGTAAGAATCGTCAGTAAGAGTAGTGATAATATGTATAAGTTAAGTATTAAAAATGTTGATTATAGAATAACTAAAAAGCATGGAAGTAGAATAAAAGAAACAGAAAGTGGTTTTAAAAATTTGGCCTTACATCTTGACTATTGGGTGAGAAAAGAACTAGAAAGTTTAAAAAAATGAAAAAATATGCAAAAATTATTGACAATCTCATAATTAACTGGTATATTTAATCATGTCAAACGGTTTTTGGGCGATTAGCTCAGTTGGTTAGAGCACTTGCCTTACAAGCAAGGGGTCATAGGTTCGAGTCCTATATCGCCCACCATTTATTATTTGTTGCCGAAATAGCTCAATTGGTAGAGCAACTGATTTGTAATCAGTAGGTTACGGGTTCGATTCCTGTTTTCGGCACCATTTTATTATGTCGGAGAGATAGCGAAGTGGCTAAACGCGACAGACTGTAAATCTGTTCCTTCGGGTTCGATGGTTCGAATCCATCTCTCTCCACCATAGTTTATACTCATTTGTTATTGCCTCGTAGCCAAGTGGTAAGGCATCAGACTTTGACTCTGACATGCGTTAGTTCGAATCTAACCGAGGCAACCATCTAATTAGTAGTATGATCCGCTAGCTCAGTCGGTAGAGCATTTGACTTTTAATCAAAGGGTCATGAGTTCGAATCTCATGCGGGTCACCATTTATATGTGCCTGAGTGGCGAAATTGGTAGACGCACAGGACTTAAAATCCTGGGAGGTTCACCCCTCGTGTCGGTTCAAGTCCGACCTTAGGCACCATCTATTTTGGAGGAATACCCAAGTCTGGTTGAAGGGACCGGTCTTGAAAACCGGGAGGTCGTGCAAGCGGCGCAGGGGTTCGAATCCCTTTTCCTCCGCCATTTAGAATTTTATATCGCGGGGTGGAGCAGTTGGTAGCTCGTCGGGCTCATAACCCGAAGGTCGAAGGTTCAAGTCCTTTCCCCGCAACCATGGTTCCGTGGTGCAGCTGGTTAACACGTCTGCCTGTCACGCAGAAGATCGCGGGTTCGAGCCCCGTCGGAACCGCCATTTTTTATTTTTGGCTTCATAGCTCAGTCGGTAGAGCAAAGGACTGAAAATCCTTTGTCCTAGGTTCTGCCGCAATATAAGTTTTATGCTTATATTTCAAGGAGCTTTGATATATATAAACTAGAGCTTTAAATTAGTCTGTGGACAGAGTGTGGACAAAATAGAATAAACGTATTTTATCACACTTGTTCCCATTTAGATTAGTTTAAACGAAATGGCTTCATAGCTCAGTCGGTAGAGCAAAGGACTGAAAATCCTTGTG
>DVHC01000067.1 GCA_018712385.1 Candidatus Onthousia excrementipullorum
AATCTAAACTCACTAATATCCATATTAGTATATGGTTTTATTATAGTATTAAAGAATTCTTTATAGTCTTCTATTTTAAAGAAATGTTTAAAGGTAGTATCGGACAAAAGACTAATAAATTTCTTTTCACTCTTTTCATTATTTTCTTTATTTTCTTCTTCTTTCATAAATAACCTCCAATAATTTTTAATATTTCTATGTAGATGTCTACACTCTAACATATGGAGAGAAGTAATGCAAAAAGAGAATTTTTAAAATTCAATAAAAAAAGAGACTGAATTTATTAAATTTGCCTAGGGAAAATTGAAAATTGACCTCCACTTTGGGGGTCAATTTTCAAAATTCATACTTTTTTAACTTTTTTGTAAACAGTTTGTAATTTATAAATAACTTACTTGCATTACCCCTATATTTATTTTATAATTTAATTATAAGAATAAAGAGTATTAAGAACAGCAAAATGTATATACTAAAAGATATAGGAGTGAAGTAAGAATGGAAAAAGATAATAATAAAAAGAAGAAAGTAATAATAATAGTAATTAGTATAATAATTATATTAGTATTAGCTTTGGCGATAAGTTACGCTTACTTTTCTACACAGTTATCAGGAAGTGACCAAATAGTAAAAGTAGGAACATTGGATTTAGTACTAGATGAGACCAGTGAGGGGATAACTTTAGATAATGCAGTAGGGATAAGCGATAGTGAAGGTTTATCTTTAGATGGTTCTACTTTTGAGTTAAGAAATAATGGTAATAAGGCCGTAGATTATATCATTTATTTAGATGATAATACTATAGGAGATAATGATACAAGAATAGATGATAAGTACTTAAAGTATAATCTAAATAAGAATGGTGCAGATAGTGGAGCGACTTTACTAACTAGAATAGGTGCTAATCCTAATAGAGTGTTAGATAGTGGGACTATTGAAGGAGGAGGAACTAATAAATATAGTTTAAAACTTTGGATAACAGATGAAGTAGATGGAAATTATTCAGGTCAAGTATTTAGTGGTAAGTTAAGAGTAGAAGTAAGTCAAGAAAGAGAAAAGGAAGTTGCAACTGTATTACTTGATAGCATTCCAAAAAAAAATCAGTATGATGACGGAATAGATACATTTATAACAGGAACTGATCCTAATAACTATATTTGGTATAGTGGTAAATTATGGAGAGCAGTGTCTGTTAATAATGATGCTAAGACAGTTAAATTAGTAACACAGTGGAATATAAGTACAATTGTTTATAATGCTAGAGGACATGAAACTTTTGAAAAAAGTTATATGGAAGAGTGGTTAAATGATACAACAGTAGATGGATTTTTAGGTAATTTAAGAGATTATGAGAATTTTATTGTAACAGATGCAGAATGGGATGCATCATTAGATACAACTAGTTTGGGGAGTGTAACAAGACCAAATGGGAATACAATTGTGACAGATGTAGTAGGTTTACTTAATATGTATGAATATCAGTCTAGTAATAATGGTAGAACTAATGGATATTTAAATAATGGACTTAATTGGTGGACATTAACTCCATATAGTTACTATCAGGTTCAGTATATAAATTCTAATGGTACTGCTTCTGTTAATGATTCTTCGAATTCATCTGGGGTACGACCATCCATAAATCTACAATCTAGCGTCAAGATTGTAGATGGTGATGGCACAGTAGATAATCCATATAGATTAGAAGGAGATAATGATACTAATCTATTAGGAACTTTGTTAAATACAAGATATAGTGGAGAATACATAAAGTTTGGTAATGCAGAAAACAATTTATATCGAATAGTAAGTCATGAAACCGAAGGGTTAACTAAGATAACTAGTGCCGAGCCTTTAAAAAGTTCTGGAGAATTTATAGAAAGTATTTTTGGAAATGATACAACATTTTCAAGTACAAATATAGTAGGTACTTTCTTGAATGGAGAATACTTAATCAATTATGTAGATAGTGAATATAGCGAAATGATAGAAGATAGCAGTACCTGGTATATTGGAATAGTAGGGAGCCCAGATTCATATAGATTAGCAAAATATGTGGATACTAGTATGTCAGATTATAATACAAGTACAGAAGCAAAAGTAGGATTGCTTAGATATGGAGAATTAATGTCGGGACAATTTGAAAGATATAATAATAATGAATATTATTGGACACTGACTCCAAGTGATACATCTTATATATGGTTTGTGTACTATAATGGTTATGCTACTCGTAATAGTTCTGATTACACGTATGGTATTAAACCTGCTCTAAATCTAAAATCTAATGTCATCATAACATCAGGTGACGGCACTAAACAAAATCCATTCCAAATTGAACTAGCTAGTTAAGAGTATCTTTTATAGATATTCTTTTTATTTTCCCATAATTTCCCATAATTCTTTTATAATTTTCACACTTTTAATTGATATGATTAATTTGTAAAAGAAAGGAAGTGGTAAATGTAGTAGAAAAATTTGAGTTACGTTTACAACTATAGTTTTTTTACATAAATCTTAGTTAAAGAAAGGAGAGTGGTAAGCCTACTTACTTGTAGGCAAAAACTTGAATTAATGTTATACTAGGGGTAGGTGGTGTTTATGTATAAGATATGTTTAGTTGAAGATGAAACTGATTTAGCAACTGTAGTTAAAATGTATCTAGAAAAAGCAGGTTATGACGTTGTTACCTTTACTAAAGGTAGTGACGCAATTAACTATATTGGAAACCCTGTCGATGCCTGGATTCTAGATATTATGTTAGGAGATGATGTTAATGGCTATGATGTAATCAAAGCAATTCGTGAAAAATATCCCCTTGTTCCTGTAATATTTACATCGGCAAGAGATCAGGATTTGGACCGGATTTTAGGCCTTGAGTTAGGTAGCGATGATTACATTACTAAACCGTATTCTAGTAAAGAACTTGTTTTAAGAGTTAATAATATTATAAAAAGGGTATATCAATCTACTGAATCTAAAATGATTAATTACTTAGATTATACTATAGATTTAGATAAACGTATTGTAAGTGTTAAAGATAAACCAATTAAACTTACAACACTAGAGTTTGATTTACTTGTATTATTAGTAGAAAACCTAAATAAGAGTTTTTCAAGAGAAGATATACTTGATGCTGTATGGGGAAATGATTACTTTGGAAGCGATAGAGCTGTCGATGATTTAGTTAGAAGATTAAGAAAGAAAATGCCTTTATTAAACGTTAATACTATCTATGGATATGGATATAGATTAAGTGCATGAAATACTTTAATAAACTATCTCATCAGTTATTAATATTAATAATAGTAGTATTTCTAGCTTTCTTTCTAACCTTAGGAATTATCTTACCACAAGTCATTGTCCCTTCCGCTGAAAGTAATATCTATAGTTATTTAAGAGAACCTCTTGAATTTGTTCAATCAGATATTAATGAAGACTTAGTTACAACTGAGATTGCTTACCTATATAAAATAGGAAATACAGTTGCCTATTCAGATAATATTCATGATATTATAGATTTTAAAGACGTTAATGATATCATGGATGCCTTTACCGATAATTACGGAAAATTTATTTATAAAAATCAAATTTATTATTATTATACACTCCATAATGATGATGTTACTAAAATAGCTCTTACCAATGATACTTATATTGAAAAGACTAAACAAGATATATTAGACGCTGTCTTCCCTGTAGTAATAGTGGCTTTTCTAGTAATAGCTTTCATCCTTATACTTTGGGGAAGCTTTATAGTTAGAAAAATAGAAAAGTTAAAAGAAAAAATAGACAACATTGATAATGATCAATATGATCATAGTATATCATTTCAAATTGACGATGAAATGCGTTCATTAGAATTGGCTATTGAAGATATGCGAGTCTCTTTAAAGAACCAAGAAGAATATCGCAATCAAATGTATCAAAATATTTCACATGATTTTAAAACACCTCTCACCGTAATAAAATCATATATAGAAGCTTATAATGATAAAATAGAAGATGCTAATACTGTAATTGATGTTATTAGTGAACAGACTGATAAGCTTGAATTAAAAGTTCATTCACTTCTTTATTTGAATAAATTAGATTACTTGAAAGATAATAAAAAAGTAGACTATAAGTTAGTAGATATCAAAGAAATAGTAAATACGGCGATAAAAGAATTTAAGTTTAGAAGAAAAGATGTTAAATTTGAAGTTTCTTTTGACAAGAATAGTAAATTCTATGGTACTCATGATTACTTTGAGACTGTAATAGATAATTTACTAGCTAACTTTATGAGATATGCAGAGTCTACAATTAAAATTACTGCCAAAAATAACCGTTTAACCTTATATAATGATGGTCCTAATATTGATGATACTCTCCTTGAAGGAATCTTTACTCCGTTCCGGAAAGGTATTAAGGGTGAATTTGGATTAGGACTTTCAATAGTCAAGAAAACCTTATTACTAATGAACTACGATATTAAAGTTAAGAATGAAAAAAAAGGTGTATCCTTTATAATTTATAAAAAGACTTCTAAATAATAGAGGTCTTTTTGGTTATTATGCTTCTTTTAGACTGTTTTCATTCAGTAAAAAGTCATATAAACTCATATAAATTATTCCATCTTCATCTTGCCATTTAATAAAATGATCATAAACAATAACTATTTTTTTGAAATTATCACCTACATTTAAAAGTGATTGTACTTCTTGTTCTTTTTTATTGTTATCTTCAATACTATATACAGATTGAATGTAATACTTATCGCTACCTTTGTTAGCGACAAAATCAACTTCAAGTTGTTTATAATCCTTTTTACCATTTTCAATACTTCTTTTCTCTACAAGTCCAACATCAACATTAAAACCTCTTCTTCTAAGTTCAATATATATTATATTTTCCATTATATGTGTTCTTTCTAATTGTCTAAAATTAATTAAACTGTTTCTAATACCTATATCTACAAAATAATATTTAGATGGAGTTTCAATATATTTTTTCCCCTTTACATCAAATCTTTTAGATTTCTCAATTAAGAAAGCTTCTTCTAAATATTTTAAGTATAAAGATATTGTTTTATTTGTAATACTTTTATTTCCTTTACTTACAAATGTATTATATAGTTTAGTTGGATTAGTAAGAGAACCTATACTTGAAGATATTATTTCAATTAAAGTTTTTAACTCATCATCATTTCGTATATCATTTCTTTCAACTACATCATTGATATATACATTATCTTTCTGATAATTTAAATAATCAATTTTTTCTTCTCTTGTCTTAAAAGTAGTAATTAAAGGAAGTCCTCCATAGTTTATATACTCATCTAAGCCTTTTACTTCATTATCATCATAAACTGACATAAACTCAGAAAAACTTAAAGGGTAAACTCTTACTTCATATCCACGACCTCTAAATTCAGTAATTATATCACTTGATAGAAACTTAGAATTACTTCCTGTTACATATACATCGAGATTTGGTTTTCTCAAGAAACTATTTAAAACACTTTCAAAATTATCTACTTTTTGGATTTCATCTAAAATAATATAATAAGTTTTATCATCAATAACTTTATTCATAACATATTCGTAAAGTTTTTTCGGATTAATGTATTCTTCATTTTCAATAGAATCTAATTCTAATTTTATAATATGTTTTTCATCGACACCATTTTCTAATAAATAATTCTTAAAAATAGGATCAAGTAAATATGATTTACCACATCTTCTTATACCTGTAACTATTTTTATAAGATGATTTTCTTTTTTAGTTATTAGCTTGTTTAAATAATAATTTCTTTCAATTTCCATAGCAATTCTCCTTTATAAGTTATTAATAGTATATACTAAAATATGGTATTTATCAATAGATATTCCAAAAAAACTGGAAATGGACAGTCCTTTTGGAATAGAATTGTGTTTGGACTTCTAAATAATGGAGGCCTTTTTGGTTATATTAATAATAGAAAGGCAGTGACTAAAAATGAATATATTAATAACTGGTTCTAGAAGTAATATTGGATATAGTCTTGGTAAGGCTCTTGCATTACGCGGTCATATTGTTTATGCAGGGTGTAAGACTATGAAAGAAAAGAAATCTTTAGAAAAGAAAATTAATACTGAGAAGATTATTATGTTTCCTATTGTCTTAAATCTTTTAGATAATGACTTTAATATTATAGATGAACTTGATATAGACTGTTTGATATTACATGCTTCTATTGGTAATGGAGGTAGTATCTTAGAGATATCTAATGATAGATTTAATGAAGTAATTGATGTTAATATTAAGGGTAATTTTAGACTATTACAGAAGTATTTAAGATACTGTTATTATCATAAAAGACGTGGTAAAGTCTTTATAACCTCATCTCTTGCTGTGTTTTATCCTTTACCATATCTATCTACTTATACATCAAGTAAATTATACTTAGTTAGTCTTGCAAATACGTTAAAGTTAGAACTATTATATCAAGGGCTTGATGTAAGTATCTCTTTAATACTTCCAGGAGCTTATTATACAGGCTTTAATGATTTGATGATAGATAATAAATCTAAAGATGAATATATCGTTAAAGATAAGGCTCTTGTAATGACTAAATACCAAAAGATAATGTTTAGTTTATTAGAGAATTATAACTATAGTGACTTAGTTAAAGAAGCAGTTAGAGAGATAGAAAAAGATAAGCCTAAATTTATTATAAGTAGACCTCTTAATCAAAAAATATTTACAAAAATATATATATTAATTAAGACTCTTATAGTATAATAAAGTGTATCTAGAAAAAAGAGGGATGTAAATGGATGCCAAGACATATTTAAATAATATAAGAGATAAGAATGATGATAATAGCGTTAAATATGATAAGATGATTAGTGAAATACCTTATATTACTAATCCTAAAGACTTAGAGAAATTAAAAGAAATACTTAATGAGTTAAAAACTGAAAATAAAGATTTATATGACTATATTATCTCTTTATTAAAAAAGACTGATGATTTAAATGAATTATTTCTTCTATATAAAGAGTATAAAGAAGCAAAGTTAAGAGAAGAAGTACTAGATAATGAGGTTAGGGCTAAGGATATAGAGTTCAATAACATTAAAGAAGATTTAAGTGATAAAGAAGATGATTTAAAAGATTTTGACAATATCGCTAAAGACCTTAAATCAACTGGGAAGATTCTTGATGACTTAAGTTCTACTACTAGTATTAATTTGGATAGAACATTTGTAGATTTAGAGAAAGAAGATGCTAAAAGATTAGGATTTGGTACTAAAGCATTGCTTGCCTTAGGTAGTTTTCTTGCTTTTAAAAATAATCATAATATAGTGGGAACATTACTTGCAACTTATCTTTCTTATAAAGTCTTAAGTGAGTTATCATCATCTAATAAAAATAATTATATAGATTTATGTAATGAATATATAGATAGTTTAGAGACTTATAAAGATAATGCTCTAGAAATAGAGAAAAACTTAGTAAGTAATTTAGATAATATTGAAAAAGTAGAGAGTGATTTAAAGACTAAATATAAAGCTTATTTAAAAGAATCTGAATTTAAAAGAATCTTTAAAATAATAGATGATATTAAAGATACTGTTAAATATAGTCTTAAAGACATAGATAAAACTAAAGATGATATAGATAGAAGTATTGATAATGGTAAAGTAAAAATAAAAGTTATGGAAGGATAGAAGTATGTTTAAAGATTTTGTTGATGATGAAACCTTTTATGATAAAGAGTATTCTAATGATAAGTTTCCTAATAGTCCTTATTATCTAAGTTTTAGAAATTGTACTTTTACTAATATAGATTTTAGTAATAGTGATTTAGAAAGAATAGACTTTATGGCTTGTAAGTTTAAATCTTGTGATTTTCGTAATGCTAACTTTAGTAATAATGGGATAAAAAATTTAACTTTTACTAACTGTAATTTATTAGGAATTGACTTTAGTAGTAGTACTTTGATTGATTCTACTATTAATGATTCTAACTTAGATTATAGTAACTTCTCATTAGTTAAATTTAATAACTTTAAGTTTAATAATTGTTCTTTGAATTATTCTAGTTTTAATGAAGTAAAGTTTAAGAAAATAGAATTTAATCATTGTAAATTATGTAATGTAGAAGTTTTACACACATCTTTAAATAAAATAAAACTTAATACTTGTGATATAACTGGTATAAAAGTATCTTTAGATGATTTAAGGGGAGTTATTGTTAATATGAATCAGGCCTTAGATTTAAGTTTGTTATTAGGTATTAAAATAGAAGAGAGTGATTAGATTGAATATATATGCTCATAGAGGTTTATTTGATAATAAAAAAATAGTAGAGAATACTATTAGTGCATTTAAGAAAGCTTTATTAGATAATCTTAATATAGAACTAGATATTAGAGTAACTAAAGATAAGAAGATAATAGTATTTCATGATTCTAATATTAAGAGATTAACTGGTATTGATAGATTAGTTAAAGATATGACATATGAGGAGTTAAAAGATATTAGTTTATTAAATACTACTGATAAGATACCTTTATTAGAAGATGTATTACATCTAGTAAGTGGAAGAGTTACATTATTAATAGAACTTAAAGAGAATTTTTCTAGTAATACTTTAAAAGAATTAAATAAATTATTACTTGATTATAATGGAGAAGTGTTATTACAAAGTTTTAACCCTATAATACTTAGGAAAATGGCTCTTACAAGCTTAAAAAGATATAAGATTGGTATTTTATTAACTAGTGAGTATAAAGGCTTTAAAGGGGCTTTATATAATGCTTTTTTCTATAAATATTTAATTAAACAAAAATATATTAGTTTTATATCTAGTCCTAAAGAGTTAGTATTTAAAGTAAAAGAAGTATCTAATAAAGAATTGTTTATATGGACTATTAAGACTAAGAATGAATTTATTAAATATAAGAAATATAGTAATAATTTAATATGTGGTCAAAAAGGAATAGTTAGAGTTAAGTAACTATTCCTTTTATTAAAGAAGTTCTATTTCTTCTTTCTTTTTTATTTTTTCAAATTGATTTAAGCGTTTTAACAATTCTGGTTTTAATTTATAAATATCATTTATATTATCAATATCATATCTTGTTTCTTTTTTATTTTTATCTGCTATTATAATATATTTTACAGATTCTTTTAAACATATTCTACATATCCATTTTGTTACCTTGTTTTCATATAAAATACTGAAGTATCTAGTCGTATCTTTATAAGCAAATTTCTTAGGGTCACAGTATTCTGATAAGATAGATTTTACTATATAGAATGATTGAATTTCTTCTACTGTTGTAATAATGCCATCATTTTCTTTTTCTTCTTCTATTTCTTCTTTGTTATCTGATATTTCATCATCATTCTGAATAGCACTCTGTAATCTATTATTTATTAGTTCGTTAATATAAGAATTTATTGATTTTTTTAATAAAGGCTTAAATTTTTCTATAACTGTAGCAGTTTTAGTACCTTCATAAATTTCTTTATTTAATATTAATTTTACAAATTCATCAGAAGGGTTTGAAAATTCTTCTTTTAATACTTTTTTCATTATACCTAAATATTTTAAATCTGAAGCAGTTGAAAATATTTTATCAATGTCAAAATTTTTTTTTTGGAATTTTCTTAATTCCTGAATATCATTATCAGATAGATTTTCAAGATTTATTTCTAAAAATGGTGCACTATCCATAACATTTGCTTTCTCTAAATCTGTATAGAATCTATAAATTAATCCATTAGTTAAGATTGCAAACTTTGCTTTAGAAGTTCCAAAGTATCTAAAAAGTTGGCTATCGTGTTTAGCTAAGTTTTCATTTATACTTTTAGCTTCAATTAGCATAACTACTTCATCATTTAAAACTATAGCATAATCAACTTTTTCTCCTTTTTTAATACCAACATCAGCAACATATTCTGGTGTAAATTCGTTAGGATTAAAGACATCATAACCTAATAGTTGGAAGAAGGGCATAATTATTGATGTTTTTGTGGCTTCTTCTGTTTTTATGTTACTCTTTAAATCTTCAATTCTTTTTGAAAAATTTTTAATTTTTTCTTCAAATTCCATAATTTCACTCCTCATACTTTATTTTTTATTAAAAACACGGATACTGCATTGTGCTTTCTTTTAATTAGATATTATCACATTATTATAAATAATTAAAGTGTTTATGGAAAAAATAGGAAATCTATATGTTTATGGAAAAAATAGGAAATCTATATTATGGTTAATATTTTAAAAACAAAAAAACTAGGTGTGGAGCCTAGTGATTGATAAATGGTAGCGAGAGGGGGAGTCGAACCCTCGACCTTTCGGGTATGAACCGAGCGCTCTAGCCAACTGAGCTATCTCGCCATAAAAGATTAACAAATTAATTCTAGCATATTTCTTTCAACTTGACAATATCTTTTTTCATTTTTTCATAAGTGATACTTAATTATATTATTAACCAATTAATTTTAAATATACATATAAAGAAGAAGTAATATTTAAAATACTACTTCTTCATACTATAGACATAATCTATTGGCCTTTTATAACCATTTAGTCTTTTCGTTAAAATTTTCATCGCTCTATCTTTACTACCAGTTAAAGGAAATAATTTACTACTTATAATATAATCATATAAATTATTTTCTATAAGAAAATCTAAATGATTATCGTGCAAGCTTTCTTCTGTAATTTCACTGAACATACCCATTATATTATTAATGTTAAGCTTTTCAATCTCATTTTTATCTTTAGTTAGATATTCATAGTGCCATCTATCAGGGTCAATTAAGACTATGTTGTCTTTAGTTAGAATTATATTTTCTCTTTTTAAATCATGTAATCTAATTTTATATTCACTTATTTTTTTTATTAATTTAAATATTTCTTCTAAGTTATATAATAAATATTCAGTAGGTATTTCTAAAAAATCATCATACTTTTCTTCATAATAAGTAAGTAAATAGGCATCAGTTACAGTTTTGTTATTTTTATCTTTATATAATGCAGTTTTTATATCAACAAGATTCTCATTTTTAATATTCTTTAAATCTTCATATATATCAGTATTTAAAAGACAATGATCAAAGTATATACCTCTATCGTATCTTTTAATACATAAATTATCACTATACTTATAAATAGTTCCACATTTACCATGATTATCCCCTTTGTTAAAAATTTCATCAGGGATAATGATTTCTTTATTATCTTTGGTGTAATATATCATATTAATCTCTCTTTCTGTTAATATTGTATCACAACTTACTCAACAGTAACAGACTTTGCTAAATTTTTAGGTTTATCTATATCAGTTCCTCTTAAAGTGGCAGTATAATAAGCGATTAATTGATAAGGAATAATAACTAATATAGGTTTAACAAATTCACTTGCTTTAGGAATATTTACGATAGTGAAAGTATCATCTTTATAATTATCATCACATATTAAATAAATATTAGCACCTCTTGCTAGGACTTCTTTTAAATTACTAATAGTCTTAGGATTTAAACAAGAGTTAGTGGCACTAGCAAGTACAGGAGTATTTTTCTTAATTAAAGAAATAGTACCATGCTTTAATTCTCCTGCAGCATAGGCTTCACTGTGAATGTAAGATATCTCTTTTAGTTTTAAGGCACCTTCCATACTAAGATAATAGTCAAGACCTCTTCCTATATAGAAGATATCTTCTTCTTTATAGATTGTTTTTGCAATAGATAGATAAGTATCTTTATTATTTAATAGAGGAGTGATTAATTTCTCTATATTATTAAATTCATCTATTACTCCTAAGACTTTTTCTTTACTAATAGTTTTATTTCTTAGTCCATGAGATAGGGCTAGAATAGAAAGAAGTGCTACTTGGGCTGTATAAGCTTTAGTAGAGGCCACGGCTATTTCACTTCCTGCTTTCGTATAAAGACAAGTATCTACTAAATAAGATATAGTACTATCTTCTACATTAATAATACCTAAAGTAGGACAGTTTTTACTTTTAACAAGCTTTAAAGCAGCGATAGTATCGGCTGTTTCTCCTGACTGAGAGATAAAGATAGTTAGAGTATCTTTAGATAAAAAGTTATTTTGATATCTAAACTCACTAGCTAGATAAACATTACATCTTGTATTAGTAACTTCTTCAAAAAGATATTTTGCAACTAGTCCGGCATGGTAAGCAGTACCACAACCAACAATAGTGATTTCTTTATACTTAGTTAAATCTGGTAAAGTCTTTAAAGAATCTAGTCCTTCTTTTATAAAAGGTAATACTGTCTTTAAAATAGTTGTTTTCTGTTCCATTATCTCTTTTAACATATAATGTTTATAATGGCCTTTATAATTATCACTATCTTTTATATCAATGGTATGTAATTCTTTATTTAAAATATCTCCTTTAACGGACTTAATTACAACTTCATTAGCATTAACTCTAGCATATTCAAAGTCATCTAATATATAGTATTTATTAGTATATTTTAATATCGCTCTAATATCACTAGCGACAATATTAGTCTTATCAGTAATTCCTATTACTAAAGGACTTTCTTTTTTCATTACATAAAGATTATCTAAGTCATTATCAATAATCATAAGAATAGCATAACTACCAATTATCTTTTTCATAAAAGCTTTAATAGTCTTATCTACATCATTAAATTTCTCATAATAATAATTTAAAAGAGCACAAGCGACTTCTGTATCAGTACTAGACTTAAAAGAGTAGTTTTCTTTTTCTAACATTTCTTTAATCTCTTCATAATTTTCTATTATACCATTATGAACAATAGTAACATGTTTAACATTATGAGGATGAGCATTAATACTATTCGCTTTCCCATGAGTTGCCCATCTAGTATGAGCGATACCCATATTACTTTTATCATTTTTATTAAGTTTGCTTTCTAGTTTAATAATCTTTCCACTAGTTTTAACAATATTTATTTTATTATTTTTAAGGTAGGCAACTCCTGCTGAGTCGTAACCTCTATATTCAAGATTTTTTAATCCCGTAATTAAAATAGGCAATACATTTCTATTTTTAGAAATTGCCCCAACAATTCCACACATATAAACTCCTTACTACTTTGATATATGTTTTGTTGTAATCTTGATTTTACTTTTTGTCATATACCTTACGACTAGTAGCCGTGGTAACATCCGCCGAACTTTCGATAGTTACCAACCTCGTCAACCAAACTGGTTCTGGCGCTAAGATAAATTATTACCTCCATCTAACTTATCCTTAATAGTATTTTATGTCTAAGTTTACTAGTTTGTCAAATTATATGTGTTAATAATTGTAAAATGAGTGGAGCGATGCTATAATTTAGTTATGTTCACGTAGCTCAGTAGGATAGAGCGTTTCCCTCCGAAGGAAAAGGTCGCAGGTTCAATTCCTGTCGTGAACACCATTAATTATTTAGGAGGGTACGTATGAATATTAAAGAAGAATTAATGAAGTTAAAAACTGGGTTGTTGACTAGAAGAGATATAGAAGAGAAAGATATTCCTAATGATACTATAAAAATTGTGAAGGATGAATATACTACTTTTAGAAATATAAATTCACGGTTAAGAAATCTAGATGATAGAGTTGATAATTATATAAACTGGTATTATAACAATGCTGTAAAAGGACATTATACCCCCAATGGTGAATATAGTGAGCCAAGAGAAATGCGTGATTTAATTGAGAAAGTAGCGGTTTGGTATGAATTAAGATATCCTAAATACGAAGTTAATAGGTTAATGCCTGGTTCTGATCAGGAAATAACTGAGGTTAATGAGGTAATGTTTAACAATAATCAATATATTAATAATATACATGGTGATAATAACTTAGATATCGGCACTTTGAATTGGCCAGATTTTTATAATAAAGAAGTTTTTATTAAATCATTACCGAGTGATGAACAATTTATGTTTAGAGAAGTATATTATAGCAGTAATGTAACTATAGATGCTAATGTACCATATTTAGTTCGTTTACATTTAACCCCAGATGGTATAGTAGATAATGCTGAAAACTTTAATTATTTGAAAGAAGATAATTCTGTTGATTTAGATAGTTATTTTGTAGGGAAACATATTAAAGAAGTATTACAATATTTAAAATCTAATAATATTTCTCTAAATCATAACAATAATTTAGAAGAAGCGATTAAATGGCATGATAAATGGGTATTTCTAAAAGATGAATTTCTAAATTGTGTTATGTATAGAATAATTGAACGTGGTGGGAATAGAATTGGTCCTCGTAGAGCTTTCTTATTTGCTAAAGAATTTAATAGAAATATAGATGTTCCTATGATGTATGGTGTTGATACAAGTGATCCTGGTTTAAAACTATTTGTAGATGAATATATTAAAGCAGGAGGTTCTAAAGATTTAGTTTGTTATAAAAACTACCATAGAAAATCAAGTAAGAATGAAATATTAGGAACAATTAAAGTTGGAGAAATAATTGATTGGCTTGAACCTATAGAAAAACGTTCTAAAGGTAGACAATATGTAAACAAGCATTAAAAAGTACTATTATGAAAATAGAGGTTATATATAAAGAAGATTTTAATAAATATAAGGATGCTATTGATAGGATTCATCTAGAAAATGCTTATCCTAATGGCTATTTGATAGATGATGATTATATAACTAAAGCTGATAAGATAGTATTAGTACTTATAGATAGTAGAGTAGTAGGTTATGCATCTTTATCTAGAGAAGATATTACACCTGATGAAGAATGTGAGTTTTATATTAATTTATCTTTAAACAACATAAAGATAAAACAGATTGCAATTAATAAGAATTATCAAAATAAAGGTATTGGTACTGCTTTGATAAACTATATAAAGAGGTATGCTAAAGATAATAATATTGATTATATTTATCTATATTCATTTAGTTTAAATGAGAAAGGGAAGAACTTTTATTTAAAGAATAATTTTATTATTAGTGGTGTATGGAGTTCTAAAGAATATAAAGGTATTAAAAATCCTAAATCATATTTTTACTCATATAAAGTCAAATAAAAAGAAGCATTTTCGCTTCTTTTCTTTTAGATTGTAATTCCCATGAAGTTATATAGAATAGTCATTAGATTGTTTTGAATGTTTGTAATATCAGTTTCTGTTAGACTATTTATATCAATATTATTAGTAGTATTAATATTAGAAAAGTCTGCTATACCATCTGTTACTGTTTTAGTATCAGTTAATGTTAATAAATCAATGTTAACACCACTATTAGATATAGCCATATTAAAGGTAGTTGTTATAACATTTCCTTCAGTAGCACTAGTTATATTAGCATTTAATGAAGTATTTGATGACTCATCAATTATATTAAAACTAATATTATTATCACTTATTGTAACAGTACCTATATTAGTATTATTACTACTTAAATTAATAGTAGTAGTACCATTATTTTCTTCTATAGTTGCTTTTAAACTCTCAGTATTTCCTTCTTTAATAACAAAACTTTTTTCAGTTCCATCATTAAATTCTATACTATAATCTTCGGTATTATCTTTAACTCCAAATTCATAGGTTACAATATCATTTTTCTCTAGATAAATACTATAGTATAAATAATTATTATTATCAGTTGTACTACTAGATGTAGATGTATCTAATTCATCTAAACTGCTACCAAGTATCTTTTTAGCTCTATCATCTTTCTTTAAGTCATTTACGATATTTTTACTAATCTCATTAAGCCTTTTAGAATTAAGTTCTAAACTTATTTTTTTCTTTCCATCAACATTTGTTACCTTAATATCATCATTAGTAATGTTACTACCAAGACTTTCAATTATCTTATCATAAATATAATTAATATCATCAGTAGCTTTTTTACTTTCTTCTAGATATGTAAAGATATCACTATCTTCAATAACAATATATTTATCAAAGATATTTCTTAAGAAGGCATAACTAATATCTTCAGCTTGATAAAAGTTAAGACCTAATAGTTCAGTAGAGTTTAATAATAGCGAACCATCCATATACATTCTCTTAGATTCAGTATCAAGACGATATTCATAATTAAAGGTACTATTGTTTAAGTTACCAATAATTACATCAGTTCCATCACTACTATTTCCAAACATTGGATTAATATTAATTTTAGTAGAACCTGTTACTGTTTGTTTAATGCTTGTATTAGTAGCTTTCTCATCAAGATTAAATGTTTTTGTTAAAGATGTTTTCAAATCGTTGAACGATGTTACTATTCTATTTTTATTAGAATAATTTTGATATAGTAAAATACCTCCTGCTAATAATAATCCTACCGCTACAATAATTACTATTGTAACAATAATTTTCTTTTTCTTCATAAAGATCCTCCTCACCAATATTATTATAAGTAAATTATATCTTAAAAATATATTTTATTAAAGCGAATAGTAAAAAAACTTAAACTTTTACATAATATGACATATTTTATCAAATAATAATAATGGATATTGGGAAGGTGATTTAGTGATGAAAAGAAAATGGTATATAGTTTTTATAATTAGTAGTATTGTTATTATTCTATTAATTTATAATATTACTAGTTATTATTATAGTTATAAAAAAGATTTAGAGTTTAAGGAAAGAATAGCAGGATATGATTTTGAAAAATTAAAAAAAATTAACTCAGATGTAGTTGGCTATATTGAAGTTGATAATACTAAAGTGAGTTATCCTGTTGTAAAGACTAATAATAATAGTTATTATTTAAATCATACTTATACAAAAGAGAAAAGTGAGATTGGTTCTATTTTTTTAGATTATCGTAATGATTTAGATAATTTATCAAAGAATAATATTATTTATGGTCATGGAAGACTTGATAATAGTATGTTTGGTAGTTTGAATAATTTATTAGATAAAGAAAAGCTTAGTAATAAAGATAATTACTATATAACAGTAACTACTCCTAAAAGTATAATGACATTTAAAATATTTAGTGTTTATACTATAGATAAAGAAAGTTATTACATTAAGACATATTTTAGTAATAATAAATATTTTAAAGAGTTTTTAGAGACTATTATGAAAAGAAGTATTTATAATTTTAAGACTGATGTGAACACAAGTGACAAAATATTAACTCTTTCTACTTGTAAAGATAACTTTGGTAAAAGAGTAGTAGTTCATGCCAAATTGTTAAAAAAAGAAGAAACTAGCTAGTTTCTCTTATTCTTTATTTAGAATCTTATTAAAAGCATAACTTGATAAAATAACAAAGATTGATAAGAAGAAGATATTTAATAATAGTGAGTCACTTGTTTCAGGGTTTTCAAGAGATTCTTCTAATTCGTTTATTTCATCAAGACTAAGTTCAACTCCTGGGTTTAACTCAAATTCGGTATGACCTATTTCTAT
Source organism: Candidatus Onthousia excrementipullorum (assembly GCA_018712385.1). GTDB lineage: Bacteria > Bacillota_I > Bacilli_A > RF39 > UBA660 > Onthousia > Onthousia excrementipullorum. The sequence goes on from DVHC01000067.1 coordinate 17,385, forward strand.
AATTGCACCTGTTGTATCATCTGGAACCCATAGTGTTGGTTTGTCAGTGCTTTCAGTTGTATTAATAATCTCGGCATCATCTGTTAAGGTTAGTTTAGGTGCTTCTGTAACTCCACTACCTTTACCTAGTTCAATACCACCGAAGCCGTTACCAGAGACATCAATTTTGCCTACAAAAGTTGCATGTCCACCATTTATAAGAAGTCCTGCATTACCACCAGTTAGTTTAATATTTTTTAAAGTTACATTACTCTTATAAACTTGTAATACATATATTCCTCCCCAAACGGTATTATCACTACTATTACTAGAACCAAATGTTCCTACATACTTGATAGTTTTATTATTACCATCAATAGTAACATCTCTTAGGATATTAATTTTCTCAGTTGTTTCAATATCACTACCAAGAATAATAGTTGAAATATTACTATCGTTTAAAGCATCTTTTAGTTCTGCTTGATTATTAACGGTCTTACTAGTTGCAGCCTTAACGTTTAAAGTAGTGCATAATGTAATAGTTAAAACAAATAGTAATAAAAATTTACTAATCTTTTTCATTTTTTCCTCCTTTCCACTATTAGTCTTTGTTATCTTAATAGAAAATATGCAAGAAATTTGTCTAATTATGAGGGTAATTTTTGGCAAAAAGAAAAGAGCTTAAAGCTCTTTAGACCAGTAGTAAGACTTCCTGGTGTTGTACATATTATTTATGTACACTATTATAATAATCAACATTTTCTTAATTATTCATGTATTTTTTTAAAATTTAAGTTATAATTATTTTAATGAGTATAAAGAAATTGTATCTACAAAGTGCCTTGTTCCTTTTTCAACTATTTTAATTTTATTTAAGTCAATTAATTGGTCAATTAAATATAAATAAACAAAATCTCTGGCATCATTAAGGACTTCTTTTGCCATACATTCACCAATTAAATTTGCTATCTTGCAAGGTGTTATTTCTTTTAAAATGCTTAATATAATATCATAGTAGTCAGAATATTTTTTGCTTTTAACTTTGCCATTTTCTAATGTCCTTAATTCACTATTAATTTCAACCAATTTATTCCACTCTTTAGCATAAGTTTCAATTTCATCTTTAGATAAAGTTTTTTCATATTTTAATACATCATTAACTTTTTTATAATCTAAGAAGTTAATGCTATATTGTAATTCATTATAATCACTGGAGAAAACAACATTAATTGTGTTTATCTTATCTTTTAAAAAGTTACATAGAAATAGTAATAGCATATAGTCATCATCATTTTTCTTAGAAGACCAAATTCTAATTACTATATCGTTTGTGATGTTATTTAATATTTCTTTTAATACTTCATTATAGTTATAAGTATAATTATAGCCAAAACATTTTTTATGAAGCTTTTTAAGAAAGTCTAAACGATTATTTTTTATATCTCCTATTGATAGATACATTTCAAGTGCATAAAACATATAATCTTTTATGTTATTCTTTTCATAATATTGCTTTAAACACCCCAAAGCTGAAAAGTTTTCACAAATATCAATTATTTTCATATTATTATCACTACCTTTTTATATTTTTATGGTTTTATATTGCCTTGCTTTTTTTGTATTTTTTTAATATATTTATCTAAATTAATATTAGAAACTCTATTAATAAATGCATCGACTGTCTCTTTTGATAAAATACATTTTTCATAAGGAAGTCCTTGATAATACTCGCTTGGATAATCTTTATAATCATCTTTGCTAATACGATATTTCTGCGTTAAATAAAGATTTAAATGGTCGTAAGCAAAATATAAATCTCTACAAAAATCATTATAACTAGTATTTAGTAAATATTCTTCTGTGAAGCATTCTTCAAAAAACAAATAATCCGTTACTAAGTGTAAAAACCATCCTATTTTAAAATCATCTAGACTTTTATTCTCGTTCAAAAATTTATATAAATTTACTTTACTACGTACATGGCTTAGATTATCTTTACCACGATATGCCTCAGTATAATGTGTTTTTTCACTATCTTTTGTTGCATCTGGATAAAGAGTACCAGCAATTACTTTTTCATAATTTAATTCTTTATGATTTTCTAAATATTTTTTAGCGATAGCTAGATGAATTGTAGCAGAAGCCATAATATCACTCTTTCTAAATGAGACAAATTAATTTCTATAAGTATTTTATCATAGATTTAAGTATATTAAAACTCGAAACAAAAAGCTTGAGTAATAGTAGTATTGTACAAAAGAAAAAAAGCATAATAGGTTTATTTAATAATCTCTTTTGCTTTGATAAATATTTTTTGTTGTGCTTCATTTAATGAATTATCTAATTCCGTTATATTTATTTCATTTACATTACCAATTATTTGTTTTCCATATTCGGTAGGTATGAATAATTCTCCATTAAAATCTACATTTAAATAACCATTCATCATATCTAATGTTTTAATAGGGGGAATTATTTTTTTAGTGTAAATATCATTATATTTCCCATTATTAATATCTTGTATTATCTGCATTACTTCTGTTTCATCTAACTCATAAATATCTCTAACATTATTAGCATTTCTAAATGGAAAATATCTTCCAACTTTAACAGAGTTAACATTAATTTTTTCTGCAAACATCAAAATATCCTGTAATTCATTTTTATTTTGTTTTGTCATAACAATACTTATTCTAACGTTTAAACCATGTTCTACAGCTTTTTTAGTATTTATTAAGGCTTGTTCTAGAAAATCTTTTCCTCTCATCAATTTGTATGTATTTGAATTAAGAGATGGTATACTAATATCAAAACATTGTATTCGCTCTTTTAAAAAATCCCACATTTCTTCACTAATTTTGCAAGCACCACTAGTTGATAAAGAGATGTAAGGTTTCTCATTATTTTCTTGATATTTATTAATAATTAGCTGTATTTTTTCTTTTAATAATGTGTCTAATAGAGGTTCTCCACCTCCAATTACAATTCTCTCTGGACGAAGTTTACCTATAAAATTAATTATTTCTTGATAATTATCTTGAATTAATGTTCCATTATCACTTGAAATACAATATGGACATGCTAACAAACATTTGCTAGTACTTTCATAACATATATTTTTCATATACTATATCTCCTCATATATAATTTAATTTCTATAAGTATTTTATCATAGATTTAAGTATATTAAAACTCAAAACAAAAAGCTCGAGTTTGATATTAATCTGTGCTATATAGGGGATTAGCTATAACTTTTATTGCATTAATATAATAACTATTTTTTAATATTAAATTGTTTTTTCTTACTAAATGAATTCACTATTTCAAATTCGGTTTTATCATATTCTGCTTTTTGAGAAGCATAGTGTATTAAACATTGATGACAGTCATTTTGGAAATAATAACATCTATCTTTTGCAGAACCGATTGCATCTCCAGGTGCACAAATATTAAATTTTTCCCATTCTTCTACCTTTTCGAGAGGTGTTATTTTTCCTCTTTCATGGATATCATTAATTTGTTTAGGAGTTAAATCTAAATTGTTAGTTTTAAATGTTGATTTAGTAATAATGTGGTCGCATAAACCTTTTAATGCAATAATTTCACCATTTTTTGATTTAGTATAAATGGCTAAGTTTATTACATCAGGTTTAACATCGTCTATATTTTTTTCAAAATATGATTTATATTCATCATAATTACTAAATATATAAACAACATTCGGATTAACTCTTTGCATTGTGTATTCCTTTTTCTTTTCGATTGTAGCGCCAGTGATGAATAAAAACATCATGGTTCTTAGATCTAGATTTTTCATATTAAAAATTTCTCTCCAATCTTCTAAAAAATATAAATTTATCTATATACATAATTATACTTATTATTTATGGAAATATAAAAAATCAAATAGTATAATTAAGTTTTTAAAATGGTGCGAGTAAGAAAGTTATTTCAAACTTTTTTCGCTAAATTCAGTAATCAATACAATATTTGTATCAATTTCTTAATATAATTATAATCTATTTTTACTAAAAATTCTATACCTATTTGTGTATATTTTGATTATTGTATTATGTATTTCCATATTCTTTTATATTGCTTTAATTGTTCACTTTTCTTTATTTGTGCTACTGGATGATATAAAGGTATTATTATAAAATCATTTATCATAATTTCTGGGCTGTTGTTAATAACATCCTTTAAAGTTTTTTCAATATTAAAACTATAAATTTTAGATAATGATAGTAGTGGATAATATCCTAGTGTTAATATCACTTTAGGTTTCACTATATTTATTTGCTTTAATAAATATTTGCTACAATTATTAGTAGACTTTTTCAAATCAATATTATTACCACGATAATTGTTTCCTTTTCTAGCACACATTATAGCGTTGGTAATAAACATATCATCTAAACTATATTTGTTTTCTGAAGATTCTCTTATATAATAGTTTAATAATTTTTTTGTATTGCTTTTCTCCTGTTCAACTAGATACTTCCAGTTTTCTCGATCTGGATTGTTAATATATTGCTCATTCAATTGTCTCATATCATTATATGGTCCCCAATCTTGACCTATAATCATTATTTTAGAGTCTAATCTATTATACCAGTCAGTCCAAATAGATGGAATGTTTTTACAAAATTCTTGTGTTTGATAAATATTTATGAGTGAGCAATCTTTTCCATTTTTCTTTTTTAAACTTGTGCATTTAGAACAATTAGACATTGAGTTTATTAGTTCATCAAATACTTGATTTTTCATGTTCTATTTAACCATTTCCCAACTTTTAAAATAAATACATTCATTTAATTCATTAAATTTTATTTCATAAATACCATCAAAGTCCTTATCATTTTGTTTAAGAATCCATTGAACAATTATTGTATTACCATCTATTGCTAATATGTGAAATTCTATATTCTGTATATTTTCATTTTTGATATGTTGCCATTCTTGATTTATTTCTTCAATAGAAGTATATGGTTTCATAAAGGGTGTTTCTTGATAAAAAGTTGTTTTATTAAATAGTGATACTGCATTTTCTATGTCCTTATTAAACCAATATTCTCTTAATTTATTTAACCATTTTTCAGCAAAATCTCTATTCATTATTATTTCTCCAATCTTTTAATTATTGCTTTTTCAAATGTTTCATCTTCACTATAAGAGTATCCTATTATACCTTCATTAAGCCAATATTGATTTTCTTCTGAATCTCCATCCATTTGAATTATATATTGTGGTTGTAAAATGTGCATTGCATTTGCTAATTTATAAAAAGTTCCAAATACTTTTAATTCATATTTTGTTAATTGATTATATTTATTATATTCACTTAATAACACTGAAATATTATCATAAGTATTATTCTTTGACTTCTCATCTAAACACATATTACAAGCAATAACTGCCAAATCTATTATTCTTGGTAAATAATTAGAAACTGCAAAATCTATAATCCATATTTTTGAATTATTATCTAACATTACATTTGTGCTTATTATATCTCCGTGAACAAATGCTTTTGGGAGGTTTTCAAAATCAGTTTTATTTAATTCTACTAACAATTTATCAAATTCACTTTTATAACGGTCTGAAAGATATTCTCTCTTTTTCTTATATTCATCCCCAAAATTTACTATTGCCCAAGTATCATAAATAAAATTTGGCTTTATATCTAAATTATTTATCATTGCAGTTTGTCTGGCAATTTCTTTAATTATATCTTTACTTGGTTTTTCTTCTAATTCAAAATAATTCTTTCCATTTATATATTCAAATACACAAATATCATAATGATTATTCTTATAATCTAATGTTAAAGTAATGTCATCATTAACTATTAAAGGTTTTGGAGAGTTTATTTCACTATTGGCTACTGCTCTAATTCTATCTAAATAATTTTTAATATCTTCTTTTGTTCTAATTTTACTAAAAATCTTAACACAATATTTCCCAGTTGAGGTTGTTAAATAGTAATTATAATCTTCATATCCAATAGTTATCAATTCATTTGAAATAAATTCTCCTAAATTATAACTTTCGCATATTTTTTGAGATATATTTCTTAAATCAGTATTAAGTCCTATTCTTTTATTAAAATCTTGTAGTTCAAATGTATCCATTGTTATCATCTCACTTTCATATTCATATATTTTTTGTTAAAGGCGAATTTTCTTGAATTGGAATCAATCTGGTTTTTGTTATATTTATAAATGCACATTTATGGGTAATTTCAAATATTTCACTATCTGTTTTTAAATCATATTTTATAAATAAATCTGGTATAAAATAGTATTTATCACTAGAAAAATTACCATAAGCATTATTAGTTTATGTATAAAGACCTTGTAGCATATTATATAATAAATTCCATCTATCACAAGAACCTGTATCTATTTCATCATCAATAACATTATCATTTATTGGTTCTTCATTCATATCAATTATTGATGATTTTATATTTAACTTTTGATATAAATCTTTTAATATAGAATCTTCAAAATATTGATTTAATGCTATATCTATACATTTGTCAATATTAGTATTTGAATTTATAACCATTAGTCTAACAGGAATATCATTTTTATAAAATATAATTGTATTATGCTTATTTCTTATATTTATATCTTCTGGCTTTACTGTAATTATGCAATTACAGTTTTTCACTATTTTATATTTATCAAATGCAATTTGATTATTTTCAAATCCATCTACAAAAGCGCCATTAAAACATTCATAATGATTATCGCGTTGCTCTGTCCATAAATCAATAGTTCTTATAATATTCAAGAAAATCATCCCCATTTCATTAACATTATAACAAATTTTCTTATATTTAGATATGATTTACTATAAATCTCTATCAAAATCATCTTTACCTTTAGAATTGTTTTGTATAGTATCAATATCATTTTCATCAAGTATATCTTCATCATATAAATCATTAATGATTTCATCATATTTATCATTTGAGAAGAATTTATTTTGTAAAAATTCTATAAACTTTTTCCATAACTCTTTAAAATAATCAACTATTTTTTCTAATTCTGATACCTTATCTTCTAATTCATCAATAGTTACATTAGCATCATTTAAATCAATTTCTAATTCTTCAATTCTATCATCTCTAGTTTTGATTTTCTTTTTCAAGTTTCTAACTTCATTAGAGTGTTCTCTTAAGTCATCTTCGTATTTTTTAAGAACAATATTTATATCATTTGCCTCTCTCAAATTAGAAGTAGTATCATTAGTTTGTTCTATATACTTTTTGACTTTATCAATATTTTCACTAGAAATAAAGTAGTTATTTTTATTCATTAATGTAGGTTTTAGATTATCTATAATATCATTTATCTCATTAGATTTATTTTGTAATTCATCTGCCTTATTTTTTAATTCTTTGAGTTGTTTTTTATATTTTTCTTGTTCTCGTTTAAACTTTTTATATTCGTTCATATTTGCAACATTAATATCAACATTTCTGCCTTCTTCTTTTATTTTAAGAGTGTAGTTTAAATGGTAAATTCTATTGAATGAATTTATACAATATTCTCTCATTTTATCTTGAATTTCTTTTAGACTTATTTTATTGAAAACATCAGATTTACCAACTTGTTTTTCCATCCCATTTTTCATTCCATCTTTAAATGGAACCCCAACAATATGTAAATGTGGACTAGATTCATCAAAATGAATGGTAGCATTTGCTACTTTAAAATTAGGAACAACTTCTTCTAAATCAATTATTTGTTCTTTAAAAACTTCTACCATTTTTTTCTTAAATTTATCATCTTTATCAACCCAAAAATCCATGTCGCCAAGTTCAATAATTATCTCACAAGCAAGATCTCTTTTATTATCATTTGAAATATGATTAAAATAGTTTTCTATCTTTCTATCATTTCTAGTTTGCTTTTCGTTGTATTTAATTCTTGCATCTTCAAACAATTCTAAATACAAATTTTTAGTATCTTCTACAACAGAAGAAGTTCCTTTAATCGTACAAATTAATTCCTTGTCGTCATCATATTTTCTCAAATTATGTTTATCAACTTTTGATAATTGTTGATGATTTTGGATAGCGTTATTAGATAGAGAAGTAGTTCCAGTTTCAGTATTTTTTACACTTCTTCTTGCTTTCTTTGATTTATTTTTATCATTACTTAAGTGTAATGAATAAGATAATTCTTCTTTATCATTCATATTTTATATTCCCCCTTTGTTAGAACAGAGACCTACTATTTATAGTAGGGTTAATTTTGGCTCTGTCAAAATCTCTAACCCCCTATATATTTTGACATTGCACGTTGTTTATATCAAAATATGGGGGCTAAGGTTTAGGCAACCTTAGAATCCACCTGCCTTATTTCGTATTATTTCAAAACTTCGTAATGAAATAAAACTACATAAGACTTCTGATAAAATAATAAGCGCCGCTTTTTATTTTATCTTCCAAAAATTATTCAAGTAATTGCAAACTATCGTAAGCAATTCTTTCATAATTTTATTTAACAAACTTTTCCCACTTTCATTGAAACATTGTTTCAACAAAACGTGTTCGTTTGTTATAACTTTTTAAAGATAAAAAGTTAACAAAAATCTTCTTCATTAACATTATCTGGTATTGTTTCAAACACATCTCTAATGTTAACTTTTATATCATTAGGATTGTTCTTTGTCGCAAACATTCCCATTGATACATAATCTTTATCACCATTATTATTTTCTTGTAATGGGAATACTCTAATTGGTACTTCATTTTTTTGAAGTGGAAACATATCTAATTTTTCAGTTTCTTTATAAAGTGTACCTTTATAAAAATTAACTTCGTAATATTCGTTTAATCTACATAAATGTTGCAATACATCTTTTATAGGTAAGTACTCACTATATCTAACAACATTATCTACACATATGCCATTAAAGTTATAAGTAATTGGTCTTTTCTTATCAATATAACCTTGCTTATATAATTCTTCAAAATCACTATAAAATGTACTCCTAAAGTTTATTTGTTTAATTTCATAACTATTACTTTTCATTTCTAGTTGGACATCATCAATATATCTCATAACAATATCTGCTTTAGTTTCTCTATCAAGTAAATCCCAATTTTCATTAAACGCATAATAAGATATTGGTAATTTAACTTTATTAATGAAATCCATATCTCGTTTTAAAAGTATATCATCAATGGTAAAATTTAATTGTTCTGCTTGTTCATTTTCTAATAGTTTTGAATTGATAAGTTCAACTTGTTCTTCAATTATCTTAGTTTCTTCTTTAAATTCTTCTTCTGTAAATAGAGAATCAATATATGCTTTTTTGATTCTTTCTTTTTTATTATTTAATTTTTTAAGTTCTTTACTTAATTCTTCTTTTGGATTATCTATTTTAGATTTTAATACTGGTAAAAAGAACTCATTAACAACATTATCATATTCTAAAATGTCAGCAAGTAATGTTTTAACTGCATCTTCTATTTTTGTTTCTTTGATTGTTATTTTACAAACATTACATTGATAGTAATAATATACTTTACCATTTTTCTTTCTTGTTGCATTACCACCTAGTATTCTTCCACATTTAGGACACCTTAACTTTTGTAAAAATAGATATTCCTTATCTCGTTTATAATTTCTAGAGTTCTTTCTCTTTTGTACTTGACATTCTTCCCACAATTCTTTAGACACAAGTGGTTCTACAACATTTTCATAATAAGTAGGATGATTTGTCTTTTTGCCATGCACATAATCGCCTTTATAAATCTCATTTTCAAGTATTCTTAAAATTGTACTATCATACCAATTTGTTTTTCCAAATACTTTTTCTTCATTATAAATATTAGCAATAGTTTGATAGGAATTACCCTCAAAATATAAATTGAATATTCTTATTACTTCATCTTTTGTAAGTGGATCTATAACAAGTTTTTTATTAACATGTTTATAACCAAAAGGGGCTTTGTTTGGAATGTTTCCAACCTTTATTGCACCTGCTAAACCTATTTTTGTTCTCTCACTTGTTCTTTCTATTTCATTTTGACTAACTGTTGTTAAAAGTCTTGCAACCATTCTGCCATTAGCATTAGTGGTATTTATATCATCATTTGCACAATCTAAATAAGCATTATTTTCCTCTAAAAATTTCATTATATTTTCCCAGTCATAAACACTTCTTGTTAATCTATCTAATTTTAAAACAACAATCGTATTACATTTTTTATTTTTAATATCTTCTTTTAATTCTTCAAATGCTGGTCTTTTATTTCCAGTTTTAGCACTTATTCCAGCATCTTTATAAACTTTATAAATCTCATAACCTTTATATTCACACATTGCTCTTAATCGTTTCTCTTGCTCTGGTAAACTAAAACCTTCTCTGGCTTGATCTTCAGTACTAACTCTTATATAGATTCCAACAACTTTCTTTTCTTCACTCATAAATAAATTTCCTTTCTTATTCTTCATCAAAAAAGAGGCGACAAAGACATTTTGTTTTATGCCTTTGACACCTCTAAAGTTATATCTGCTAAATTATATTTGTTTTACATTAACCCCACAAAAACATAAAACTTCCTTTTATTGCTTTCTTATTATAGATACTTTTATTTTAAAGTCAAGACATAATCCACAGTTTTTACCTATTTAAAGGCAATTTTAGAAGAAGTTAGTACATTTATATATATTATTTAGTTTATTTGTTTTATAAAGGTTTCTAAATCTGATAATTTAATGTTTTTAGATAAATTTTCAACAAATATTTCATTAGAATAATTAAATGCTAGAAATGTAATACCTTTAATGATAATTCTATGTGGTTCAATATAGTTTAAATTTGTCTTTTCTATTTTTCTAATATTACCGTTTATAATAGTTGGAGTAGTATTACAAAAACTACATATAAATTCTATTTTTTTCTTTAATTCGTTATCAATTTCTAATTTTTCCTTTGTAATATTTACCATTTAAACCTGTCCTTTCCTAAACTTAAACACTAAAAAAGTACCAACTTCTTTAGAAATTGATACTTATATATTTAAGACCCAAACTATAAAAGTTCGGACAGATTGCTTACTGGTGCCGGAAGCGAGAATTGAACTTGCCTCTGATCCTTACCAAGGATCTGTTCTACCACTAAACTATACCGGCATTACAATTAGATTTTAGCATAGAAAACTTACATAATCAATAAACTTTTTTTGACTTAATTTTTAAATATGATATGATAGTATTAACTAAGGAGTGATAATATGCTAGCTTTTACAAAAAGTAGTGAAGATAATATTAATGAGGAGAGAATTGTTAATCAAATAAGAGGACTAGGTATTGATATGATTCATGAAGCGAATAGTGGACATCCTGGTATTGTACTTGGTGCTGCTTCCATTATCTATACTGTTTATGCTCATCATTTAAGATTTTCTAAAGAGAACCCTAACTTTTTTAATAGAGATAGGTTTGTTATGAGTGCAGGACATGGTTCAGCTTTACTTTATGCAACACTCGGTATGGCTGGGTTTAATATTGAACTTGATGATTTAAAAGCCTTTAGGAAAATAGACTCTATTACTCCAGGTCATCCTGAATATGGAGTTACACCTGGAGTTGATGCGACAACGGGGCCTCTAGGTCAAGGAGTGGCAATGGCTGTAGGTATGGCTATCGCTGAAAAACATACTGAAGCTTTAATTAATGATAAGAAAAATAATATCATTGACTATAAAGTATATTGTTTATGTGGTGATGGAGATTTGATGGAAGGTGTTAGTTATGAAGCATTATCTTTAGCAGGTAATCTTAAACTTAATAACTTAATACTTTTATATGACTCTAATCATGTATGTCTTGATAGTGATACTAAGAAAACTTTTACTGATGATATAGAAGCTAGATTTAAGGCAATGGGCTTTAATGTTAGTACTGTTAGTGATGATATTAAAGAAATTGATAAAGCGATTACTAATGCTAAGTCTAGTGATTTACCTAGTTTAATTCAAGTTAAGACAACAATAGGAAAGTATTCTCGTAATGCGGGTAAAAATATCGTTCATGGAAAGCCTCTTGATGATGAAGATATTACTAATATTAAACATGAATTAGGACTTAGAGATATACCATTTACAATATCTAATGAAGCCCTACAAGACTTTCAAAAGCTTATAGATGATAGATGTAGTAATTTAGAAAATGACTTTAATGAAAAATATGAAAATCTTGAAGATAAAACTAAAGAGTTATTAGATTCAATGATGTCAAATGATAAAAAAATAGAACTTACTAACTTAGATTATGCTTATCCAGAAGAGAGAGTAGAGTCATTAAGGAAAGCTAGTAGTAAGATATTAAATTCTCTTGCTAACTCTAGTAAATTAATCTTTGGAGGAGCGGCTGATCTTTCTAGTTCAACTCTAACTTACTTAACTGATAAAGGAGACTTTTCAAGCGATGACTATAATGGTAGAAATATCTTCTTTGGTGTAAGAGAATTTGCAATGGCTGCTATCGCTAATGGGCTTGCACTATCAGGATATCGTCCTTTTGTCTCTACTTATCTAACCTTTAGTGACTATTTAAAACCAGCACTAAGATTATCTTGTCTTATGAATTTACCAGTTACTTATATTTTTACTCACGATTCAATTACAGTAGGAGAGGATGGCCCAACTCATCAAGCAGTTGAACAATTAGTTAGTCTTCGAGCAACTCCTAATTTAGAAGTATTTAGACCAAGTGATAGTAATGAAGTTATTGGTACTTATAAGACTATCTTTGAAGAAAATAAGCCAGCTTGTATTGTTTTAGGACGAAATGAGACGAAAATAAGAGAAACATCTTCTGTTCCTAATGTTTCTCGTGGAGCATACATTATAAAACAAGAAGAAAGAAAGTTAGATGGTATTATTATTGCGACAGGTGAAGAAGTAGATCTTGCCTTTGATGTTGTTAATGCTTTATTTGAAAAGGGATATGACTTTAGAATAGTATCAATGCCATCAATTGAAAGATATAACTTATTAAGCAATGAAGAAAAAGAAGAGTTACTTCCTATTGGTAAAAAGAAATTTATTATTGAAAAATCTTCATCATACTCTTGGTACCAGTTTGCCTATAATGATAACTACTTATTTACAGTGGATAGATTTGGGGCAAGTGGAAGCAAAGATGATATAAATAAAAAGTTTCATTTTACTACTGATGAAATCGCTCTAAAAATAGAAGAGATAATTAAATAATTCGACAATGTTTTTAAAACTTTCTTGTTATAGTTAAGATGGTGATTATAATGAGAGAGTTTTTTATTTTTGAACTTAAAGATGAATTTAAGAATTTATATATAGATAAGCCTAGTATTCTATATAATATCTTTGAACAGATTTATACTTTAAAAAAAGAAGAATTAAACTATGGGTATAGTTTATTTAGACAATTAACTAAGAAAATAGATAAGGATAAGACTGATAGATATTTATTTGTTAAATATCATCAGAGTATCCCTTATAGTAAAAAAGGTGAGACTCATTACTACAATAATCCTGCTCATGATGAGATTAGTACTCTAGTAGTAAAAAGAGCTTATATGTTAGTTAAAACTAACTATTATGACTGTTTCTTCTTTGATGAGTTAAATAGTATCAATAATACTTATTTTGCCGTCGATTTTAAAAATCAAGACTATTTCTTCTTAGATAGTAAGAAAATTCTTGTATAAATATTTATTTTAAGGTAATATATTGTTGTAAGGAGAGTGTTATTATGTTACACGATATATTAATGGTTTTAATAGGTTTAGTAATAGGAGCGATTATTGGTTTCTTTATTGCAAGATATGTTACTAAAAGATATATGAAGAAGAATCCACCTATTAATGAAGAGATGATTAAAGCTTTAATGATGCAGATGGGTAGAAAACCTAATCAAAAACAAATTAATCAAATGATGAAATCAATGCAAAAATATATGTAGTTTTTGCATGTTTTTTCTAGATAGTGTGAAAAGTTTTATGGAAAACTAGACATACTAGATGAAAATGATATTGAGATGAAAATCTTAATTCAAAACTATCAAAAAGGTAGTAAATTGTTCTTTGAAAAATAGAATTAATGGAAATTATG
>DVHC01000068.1 GCA_018712385.1 Candidatus Onthousia excrementipullorum
ATAATAGAAAGTGATAAATGGGGCAAAATTTATGTTAATTTAAAATTAATAAGAGAAAAGTATGATAGAGGATTAAAGTTAAGTAAATTAGAAAAAGAACTATTAATATTAACTTTAACAAAAGTTGATGAAATAGAAGCATTAGCGGAAGGAGACGAGGAATTAATGGAAGTTGCAAAAGAATTAAAAAGATTAACAAATGATGCTTATACTATTGGACTTTATGATGAAGAAGAGGAAAGAAGATTAATAGAAAACAGTATAAAAATTACTGCTAAAGAACAAGGACATAAACAAGGTCTTAAACAAGGAATTAAACAAGGTGCTAAAGATGAAAAAAAATCTATTGCTAAGAATCTTCTTAAAGATGGTTTACCTATTTCTAAAATATGTGAGTATACAGGACTATCTAAAAATCAGATAACTATGTTAATGTAAGGAGATGTTGAATTAATGGAAGTTGCTAATAAATTGAAAGAATTAAGTTTAGATATTAATACAGTAGGGTTTTATGATGAAGCAGAAGAGACGGAAAAGATGATGAGTAGTCTTAAAGCAGAAGGAGAAATGTTAGGAGAGAAAAGGGGCATTAAACAAGGAAAAAAAGATGGTGCTAAATCTATCGCAAAGAATCTTCTTAAAGATGGATTGCCTATTCCAAAAGTATGTGAGTATACAGGACTTTCTAAAAAACAAGTAACAATGTTGATGTAAAGGAAATGTTGAGTTAATGATAAATAAGTTCTCATGGTTTGGGAACTTTGTTTTTTCTCTTGTTAAATATTAATTAATTATGTATAATTAATCTATAGAGTAAGTTGGGGTAAGGCAAGAAAGGTAGTGATGTTAACTCATGAATCATATCTATACAGGTCTTGATATTGGTAATGGGGAAATTAAAATAGTAGTAGTAAATGCTTGTAATGCTAGTGATAATAACTACCATGTTTTAGCATCTACCTCAGTTAAAACATTAGGATTAAAGAAAAATACTATTTATGATGAAAAAAAACTAAAAAATTCTTTAATTCATGCAGTTAAGATAACAGAAGAAAAACTAGGTATGAAAATAAGAGAAGTAATACTTACTTTACCTGCTAATCGTGCTAGTATGACTATGGAAAGTGGTCTTGTCAATATAAGAGATGATAAAGTTAGAGGTAGGGATATAGATGCAGTTATAAAAGATACTGTAGAAGATACCTATGATAATACAAGAGAACTTGTTAGTTGTTTACCTATCTCTTTTACTGTAGATGATGAAGCGAGTGTTATTAATCCCTTAGGTGAAATAGGAGATAAACTATTCTTAAAAGCAGTAGTTGCAACATCACCTAAAGAAGAAATCTATCCCTTTATAAACATTGTTAGAAGTATTGGAATCAATATAACTGATATAATTTATAATACCCAAGCAGACTATTATACTGTCGCTACAAAAGAATTAGATAGAAAAATGGGAGCGATTATAAATATAGGAGCAGATATTACTAGTATTGGTGTCTTTAATAAAGGCATAATGATAAAAAACTCATATCTTCCTGTAGGTAGTAGTAGTGTTGATAAAGATATAGCATTCATTTATAAAGTAGATTTGAGGGAAGCTAGAAAATTAAAAGAAACTTTCGCTCTTTCATCATCTAGATATGCAGATAGTAATGATAGCGTTAATATCACTAATAAAGAAAATAAAAAACTTACTATAAATCAGATACAAATATCAGAAGTAATAGAATCTCGTATTAAAGAAATATTAAAACTTGCAAAAAATGAAATAAATCGCTTAACAAAAAGAGAAATAAGTTATATAATTGTAGTAGGTGGTATTAGCGAACTTGCAGGATTTAACTATGTAGTTGAAGAAACATTAGGTAGTGCCTCAAGCTGTTTTAATATGTCTATAATTGGTGCTAGACATAATAAATACACAAGTGCTGTAGGAGCCTGTAAATATTTTGATAAAAAATGTATGTTGAAAGAAAGAGATATAAATATGTTTAGTCTTGATGAAATAAATAATTTTATATCACCTAAAAAGAAAAATGCAAATAATGATAATATGACAAATAAATTTTTTGGTCACTTTTTTGATAACTAATTAAGGAGGAACTTTTGATGGGAAACGGACTAGAAATGGATCAATTAGCGAAAATAAAAGTAATCGGCTGTGGTGGCGGCGGTGGTAATGCCGTTAATAGAATGGTAGAATCAGGTGTAAAAGGAGTAGAATTTATCGTTGCCAATACAGATTTACAAGTATTAAATAATTCTAAAGCAGATATAAAAATTCAATTAGGAGCCAATCTTACTGATGGCTTAGGTGCAGGTAGTAGACCTGATATTGGTAGAGAAGCTGCATTAGAGTCTAAAAAAGAAATAGAGGATGCTCTAACTGGTGCTGATATGGTATTTATTACTTGTGGAATGGGTGGAGGAACTGGAACAGGTGCAGCTCCTGTAGTTGCCGAAATAGCTCAAGCTCTTGGTGCTTTAACTGTTGCAATCGTTACTAAACCATTTACATTTGAAGGTAAGAAGAGAATGGATAATGCCCTAAGAGGTTTAGCAGAGCTAGAAAAACATGTAGATACATTAATTGTTATACCAAACGATAGATTAAGAGAGATTATTGATAAAACAACACCAATGTTAGAAGCATTTAAAGAAGTAGATAATGTTCTTCGTCGTGGTGTTCAATCCATCTCAGACTTAATCGCTGTAGTAGGACTTGTTAACCTTGACTTTGCCGATGTTCAATCAGTTATGAAAGATTCAGGTCGTGCCATTATTGGTATTGGTATTGGTGTAGGAGAAGAACGTGCTATAGAAGCTGCTAAACAAGCAGTATCTAGTCCATTACTTGAAACAAGCATAACCGGAGCAACAGATGCAATTATCAATATAACTGGTGGTGTTAATTTAACATTGTTTGAAGCTGAACAAGCAGCAGAAGTAGTAAGAGCAGCATCTGGTAATGATATTAATACAATCTTTGGTTCAGTTATCAATGAAAACTTGTCTGATGAAGTAATTGTTACCGTTATCGCTACAGGTTTTGATAAAAAAGAACAAGGAGAAACAAAACAACCAATCTTCTCTAATGCCGCTCCAACTTCTAGAAGAAGAAGTGAAGAAATATCTTATGTGGCAACAATGCCTCAAAATGATGCAGATAATGACGATGATGATGGTGGAGAAATATTAGATGATACAGATTATGATTTTCCTCCATTCTTAAGAGATAAAAACTTTTAATATTAATAATTAAACACTAATAAGAAACGACAAATTATTCGTTTCTTTTTTTATATACTTAAAACGGTGGTAGGAATGAAAGTATATTTAGATCTAATATTCTTTATTAATTTCATGTTTGATTTACTCCTTTTAATGACAGTTAGTATAGAGTGTAAAGTCTTTTCTAAAAAAAGAAGATTAGTAATATCTTCATTTCTAGGAAGTCTTAGTACCTTTCTTTTATTCCTACCCTTAAATAATATTTCTTTATTTCTTTTTAAAGTAGTAATAAGTATTATTATGATTTTAGTTGGTTTTAAGATAACATCTAAAGAGTTATTTTTTACTCTTATAAAGAGTCTTTATGGAAATAGTATTATCTTAGGAGGACTTATCTACTTTTTAAATAATCAGTTTAGTTATAAACAAAAAGGTTTTATCTTTGTTCATGATGGAACTAGTCTAAACTTAATTATTATTTTAATTAGTAGTCCTATAATCTTTTATCTATACCATAAAACAATGGAGAATGAGAAAAAGAAAAGAGAACTATTACATAAAGTATCTATTAAATGTAAAAAAGGTGTAGTTAATACTTTAGGATTTTTAGATACTGGTAATAATATTAAAGACCCTTATAAGAAAAGAGGAGTTATTCTAATTAATTCTAGTGAAATAAATCTTAGTTTAGAAGAATCAATTTTAGTACCGTTTAAAACAGTAGATTCTAATAGTTTACTTAGATGTATAGAAATAGAGGAATTAAAGATAGATGATAATTTAATTACAAAGAAATACCTATTAGGCATTAGTCCTAAAAAAATAGAAATAAAGGGAGCATCTTGCATACTTCCCAATATGATAGAGGAGGAACTTTAAATGATTAGTTTACTTTACTTAGTAGCATTTTTACTTGATAAAAGTTGTGAGATATTTTATGTAGGTAGTAGTGATATCTTACCAGAACCATTATCTAAAGAAGATGAAGAAGCCTATTTAGTTATGGCAATGGATGGTGATATTCATGCAAGAGATGTGTTAATAGAACATAACCTAAGACTAGTCGTATTTCTTGCTAAAAAGTATGAAAATACTAAAGTAGATTTAGAAGATTTGGTTAGTATAGGTACAATTGGCCTTATAAAGGGAATAAATACTTTTAAACCTGATAAAAATATAAAACTTGCAACTTATGCTTCACGTTGTATTGATAATGAGATATTAATGTATTTAAGAAAGATTAAAAAGTCTAAAACAGAAGTTAGTATCGACGCATCACTTAGTTTTGATGCTGAAGGTAATGAGTTACATCTTGAAGATATCTTAGGAACTGATGCAGATATAGTTACTAAGGGAATAGAAGAAGAGACTGATAAAAAATTAATGTTAGATGAAGTTATGAAACTAAATCCAAGAGATAGAGATATTATCATATTAAGATATGGACTTATGGGACATAATGAATTAACTCAAAAAGAAGTTGCAGAACTACTTGGTATAAGTCAATCTTATATTTCAAGAATAGAAAAGAAAGTGATTAGGAGGTTAAAGAATATAGTTAAGTATTCGTAAGATTATGAAAAGTGAAAAAGAAGAGTTAATGAGACTTAGATATTTACATAAAATAAAACAAAGTAAAGACTTAGGTCTTGTTAATAATGATATTGATTTTAAGAATAAATACTTTAAAGACTTAGAAGAGTTTAAAAGAAAATATATAGGAATTAAATAGCATTTATTTTTAAATTTTTTAGTAAGAAACATATATACTTTAAGTGATTTCCATGTTAAACTATATATAGATAAAAAAGGAGTAATGAATAATGGCGAAAAAAAGTTATATTAAAGTAGTTGAAAATGATAATAAAACTGTTACATTTAGTTTTGAGATGCATATCTGGTATGTAGTAACTAAGTTAGATGTTAATTACTTTGAAAATAATAAAGAAATTCGTAAAGAAATAGAGATATTTTCTTTTGAAATAGTTGATGTTTCAGCTGATTATATTGTTATTAGAACAAACAATCCTATGAGTATTATAGATAATAATCGTATTAATCTATTATCAAAAGAAACTGAATTTAAAGTAATGAGAAATGAAAAGTTACTTTTAAGCACGCTTACAACTGATAGAAGTTATAAGTATGAGATATCAATTGTTGATGAGCCAGGTAAGGTTATTGAGAAAGATAAAGAAAAACTTTCTTATGGAATATATGTTGATACAAATGATTTGAACAGTATAAAAAGATTTTCTTTAAATTACATAAATAAATATGGTGATGATCCAAATAATTTTGCTATAAGAAAAGATATAGAAATGCCTAATCCAGAAAAAGAAGCGACAGATTGGATTATTAATAATAAAAATTTTGAGGTTTTAAAAGAAGTAGTAAATATACAGCATGGGGATAATCATGATGAGCCATTTTATACTGAAACAATAGAATATGAGAAAAAGTTTTATTATTATTTACCTAAGTTTGTTCTTGATTCAACTATTAATTTTATATGTAAAAAAGATAATGAAGAATTTATATTATCTCCTACGTCTAGTATTATTGAAATAAATAATGTTAGCTATGAAATGCCTATTATAGAAGTTTACGACTATAACATGGAAAAACTAGGGATAGAAAATATTAATACTTTAAAATAAAATTAAGATTTAATAGGAACTAAATAGAATTATTTAGTTCTTTTAGTTGACTACCGTTATTAGTTTTAATATAATTTAAATGAAGTAAGGTTGTGATTTAATGGAATTAAATAAAGCGGTAAGGATTGATGAAGATAATCCTAGTATTAAAAGAATTAAAGAAAGATGTATTAACTGTGGTAGATGTAAGACTATATGTAGAGATGTTGTAGGAATTAATTATGATGAAAAATGTAAGGAAGCAGTGTGTATAAACTGTGGACAGTGTATTTTAAATTGTCCTGTTGGGGCCTTAGTTCCTAAATATGATTATAAAAGAGTCTTAGATTATTTGCATGACACTGATAAAATTGTAACTATATCAGTTGCACCTGCAGTTAGAACATCAATTGGTGAAGGTTTTGGACTAGAATCAGGTACATTTCTTGAAAAAGAGTTAGTTGGTGCTTTAAAAGAAGTAGGTTTTGACTATGTCTTTGATGTTACCTTCGGTGCAGATATGACTGTTATGGAAGAAGCACATGAGTTAGTTGATAGACTAAAGAATAAGAAAACTCTACCTATGTTTACTTCATGTTGTCCATCCTGGGTTAAATACTTAGAAATATATCATCCTGATAAATTAGAGCATTTATCCACTGTTAAGAGTCCAATTGGTATTCAAAGTTCTGTTATTAACACTTACTTTTTAAAAATGATGAACATACCAAAAGAAAAAATAGTTAATGTTGTAGTAGCACCTTGTACTGCTAAGAAGTTTGAAATAAGAAGAACAGAAATGGGTATGGATGTATGTCTTACTACTAGTGAATTAGTACTACTTTTAAAAGAATCAGGCATTGATATTACTAAAACAAAACCTCAAGAGTTTGATTCTCTCTTATCAAAAGGAAGTGGTGCAGGACTTATCTTTGGTAGAAGTGGTGGCGTATTAGAGTCAGTTTTAAGATGCGTTAACTATATAATAACAGGAGAAGATAAAATTATAGACTCTTTAGCTCTTGAAGAAAATGAAAAAAGTGGTACAATAAATAAGGCAACGATAAATATTGGCCCATATAAATTAAGAGTTGCTAGTATCCAAGGTATGAAGAATGTTGAAGAAGTACTTAAAGACTTAGATAGTTATGACTTTATAGAAGTTATGAATTGTCCTCTAGGGTGTGTATCAGGTGGTGGACAAGTACTTAATACTATTAGTAAGATGGATGAAATAAATAAAAAACGGGCTTTATCCTTAGATAGTGATGATAAAAATAATAGTATTAGATTTTGTTATAAAAATCCTGATGTCATAGATATCTATAAAACTTATCTTGACTATCCTAATAGTCCTAAGGCAATTAAACTTATTCATACTAATTTTAAAGATAGAAGTAGTATATTAAGAGAGAAATCTCTTTAATATAAATAAATTATAGAAGGAAGGTATTAAATATGGAATTAAAAGGTTCAAAAACTGAACAAAATTTAATGACTGCATTTGCAGGAGAAAGTCAAGCTCGTAATAAATATACATATTACGCAAGTAAAGCTAGAAAAGACGGTTATGAACAAATAGCTGCTATCTTTGAAGAGACTGCTAATAATGAAAAGGAACATGCTAAACTATGGTTTAAAGAGTTACATGGTGGGGATATTCCTGATACTATGACTAACCTAGAAGATGCTGCTGCTGGTGAAAACTATGAGTGGACTGATATGTATAAAGGCTTTGCTGAGACTGCAAGAGAAGAAGGATTCGAACGTTTAGCATTCTTATTTGAAAGTGTAGCAAAGATTGAGAAAGAACATGAAGAAAGATACTTAACACTTCTTAAGAATGTTAAAGATAATAGAGTATTCCATAAAGATGGAGACAAGATTTGGATTTGTCGTAACTGTGGACATGTATATGTTGGTAAAGATGCCCTTGATGTATGTCCAGTATGTAATCATCCACAAAGTTTTATGGAAGTTAGAGCAGATAATTATAAATAAAAGGACTTGTCTAAGCAATGTTATTAACTTAAGGATGACATAATTAAAGGAAATGTCATTCTTTTTGTTTATTTGTATCAAAATTTTATTTTTACTTTTAAATTATGGCACTATGAAAACAAGTTTTTAATATTATTTTTTAAACT
>DVHC01000069.1 GCA_018712385.1 Candidatus Onthousia excrementipullorum
TAAATGCAAATATTTATTTATTAATTGATAATAGATATAAGTAGATTAATCTGAAACTAAGTGCAAGTGCTATTCTGAAAGTAGTTGCAAGTGTTATAGTGTTAGTTGCATTTACTTTCAGAATTAAGATAAAAATAGTTATCACTATTTTTAGATTGATAAAAAGGGTTCTATGTGCTAACATTTTTAATAGATAGGATACTTGTATTACCCTTATATTAAAACTTTGTATAAGGTTAAATACTTTGGGTATCATAAGTAGTAAGGAGTGTAACTATAATGAAGAAGAAAGAAAATATTATAATAATAGTAGTGTTATTAGTAATGATACTAGCGATAATAGGAGTAAGTTATGCGGCATTTAACTTTAGTAAAACAGGAACTAAAGTAAACTCTATAACAACAGGTTCAATAACAATGACTTACACTGAAACAGATAATACAATAAGTTTAAGTGGAGCATTACCTACAACAGATAAGACAGGTAAGGTAAGATTAACAGAAGGAGAATATTTTGATTTTACAGTTAGTAGTAAAATAGCAGGAGATGTAAATATTAATTATGAAATATCTGCAAAAGATGTAACAACTAGTGAAAGAAAGATAGATGGTTCAAATATAAAGTTATATTTAACAAGATTAACAGATGATGGTGAAGAGGAGTTAATGACACCAGAGACATATAATGAAGAGGCAACTGCTAATGATTACACAGGAAGGCCATCAGGAGAGATGAGTTTATATACAAGTAGTATGAATAGTAGTGAAAGTAATAGATATAGACTTAGAATGTATGTTGATGAAGATTATAATCCTCAAGGAGATGGAGGTAATTTACAATTTACAGTTCAAATAAATGTATATGGAAAAGATGGAGATAAGTATGTTCCTTTAACTACACAAGAGATACTAGAAGATAATGAGTTGCAAGAAGAAAAGACAAATATGTTTAACTATGCAAGTAATGGTAATTATTTGGATATGAATTCTATGAGCCAACAAAATAATCCAGAATATGTAACAAATGGATTATATAGTATGGATGATGAGGATGGAATAAGTTATTATTTTAGAGGAAATGTAACTAATAACAATGTACAATTTGGGGAGTATACAGAAGATTATTATATATATGATGATGGATATTTCCAAACCCAAACATTAGAGAATTGTGAGAAATTAAATTCGGGTCAAACTAATCGCTGTGAAAAAACAAAATTAGCATCCAAAGGAGATAAGATGTACTGGAAGATAGTAAGAATAAATGGTGATGGCAGTTTAAGGCTTTTGTACAATGGTATTAATAATAATCAAGAAGATGTAAGAGTAGGTAGGGCTCCATATAACTTAACAAGTGATGATTCAAAATATACAGGGTATACTTATGATAGAGATACAAATGAAATAGATTCATTTATCAAAGAAGAAGTAGATGAATGGTATAATAATGCTTTAGGTGATACTATATATGATAATATGGCGATAAAAGGAAGATTTTGCAATGATACGAGTGGCTATCAATTAGGAACGAATTATGGTTTTACTGATGTAGATTATAATGTGTTTGCAAGTTATGATAGATTAGTACAATCATATACAAACTATGCCAAACCAAATTCTCCAACCTTAAAATGTCCTAGCACAAGTGAAAATTATGGAGGAAACTATAGATTGAAGGCAGGTTTAATGACTGCAGATGAATTAGTTTTAGCAGGTGCAAGTTTTAGCGTGTTTAATCTTGATATATATTTTAAAAGTAACGGTATAACATCAATGACCCCGGGATCAAACAACATGAATACTAATTATCCTTATAGCTCAATTTTTATAGTGCATCCTTTCTTTGATCAGTATATTAATCAGTCATCAGATGTAGTTGGTTTTCCTATTACTCCTGTTATAAATGTTTCTGTTGATACTGGTTTTACATCTGGAGATGGGACTTCTGAAAATCCTTATGTGATAGAATAGCTTTAATTATAAAAGTCATGAACTATAGTTTTTATGACTTTTTTTTACTTTTTTCTTTCTTTTTGACTTTTAAATGCTATAATATTATTAGTTTGGTAGGAAAGGTGTGGTATCTTTATGGATTTTACCTTTAATAGTAAAGAAGAATTATATCAGATGATAGAACCTGCTTTAGATGCTAAGAAAAGTGAATTAGATAGATTAGGGTATCGACATATACATAAAAACGATGTCTGGAACTATCTAATACTAACTAAGTGGACTAAAGCTCATAACTTAGAACTTAGTGATATAGTTAGTGATATTTTAAATTGCGATAATAAACTATTAAATAATTACCTTAAAGATAGTCTTGCCAAAAGAGAAAATATAGAAATCATTTAAGAGGTGTAACATGAAAAGAAAAGAAAAAGTTAAAGATAAGAAAATTAAAGAAAAAAAACATATGGCTAAAGAGAAAAAAAGTATGTTACTAAAAACAGGATTACTTGTTGTAGTTGCTGCTATCGTATGCTTTTTAATAGTGCCATTATTTAAATCATTAAACTTTGGACTAGATTTACAAGGTGGATTTGAAATACTTTATGAAGTTAGTCCTATTGATGGTAGTAAAATGACTAAAGATAAGTTAAATGCAACTTATAAAAGTATGCTTAAACGTATTGATACTTTAGGTGTTAGTGAACCTGAAATAACTTTAGAAGGTAACGATAAGATTAGAGTTAAACTTGCTGGTGTTACTAATAAAGATGAAGCAAGAGAGACATTATCTACTGTTGCAACTTTAACTTTTAGAGATAGTGAAGATAATTTACTAATGTCTAGTGATGTCTTAGAAGCAGGAGGAGCTAGACTTACTACAGATGCTAATGGTAGACCTGCTGTTAGTTTAGCAGTTAAAGATAAAGATACTTTCTATAAAGTAACTAATGCAGTTAAAGATTATGAAAATAACATTATAGCTATTTGGTTAGATTATAATGAAATGACTGATTCTTATGCTAGTGAAGGAAGTATGTGTGGAACAAGTGAAAGTAATTGTATATCTTCTGCAACTGTTAGTGAAGGCTTTGCTAGTGATGTTATAATTCAAGGTAACTTTACAGAAGAAGAAGCTAGTAATTTGGTTGATTTAATTAATTCAGGAAGTTTACCTGCTAAACTTACAGAAATATCTAGTAAAACTGTTGGTGCTAGCTTTGGAGATGCAACACTTACTATGACAATGTATGCTGGTATTGCTGGTATACTTGCAATTATAATTTTATTAATTGGTATTTATAACTTTGCAGGTATTATTTCTGCAGTATCCATACTTCTATATACATTATTTGTATTTGCAGCTTTCTGGCTAATAGGAGGTGTACTAACTCTTCCTGGTATTGCCGCATTAATTCTTGGTATAGGTATGGCAGTTGATGCTAATGTCTTAACTTATTCTCGTATTAAAGAAGAACTACTTAAAGGAAGAAGTCTAGAGACAGCCTTTAAAAATGGTAGTAAAGCAAGTTTTGGAACAATCCTTGATGCTAACCTTACAACACTTTTAGTTGCCATTATTATGTTCTATTTAGGAGAATCTAGTGTTAAAGGCTTTGCAACTATGTTAATCATCAATATTATTGTAACAATGGTTACTATGGTCTTTATTACAAGAATTTTAATGAAAATGTTTGTTAAGACTAAATACTTTGATAATAAATTAAATTTATTTATTGGTGTACATGAAGAAAATATAAATAAAACTGATAAGAAACCTACTTATAACTATCTAGGTCTTAGTAAATTCTTTGCTGCCTTTAGTTTAGTAGTAATACTGGCATCAGTCGTTATGTTTGCTTTTAAAGGAATGAATCTTGGTATTGACTTCCAAGCTGGTAGTGATATTACTCTTGCAACAACAGAAGTTAGTGAAAAAGACTTAAGAAGTGATTTAAAAGAGTTAAAACTTGATGAAGTAAGTATTGATATTACTAGTAGTGAAACTGATATTAGAGTAAGTGATGAGTTAAAAGAAGATGAGATTAATAAAGTAGAGAGTTATTTCTTAGATAAATATAATGCTAGTGTTGATATTGGAGTTGTTTCTAATGTCGTTAAACAAGATTTAATTAAAAATGCCATATTCTCAATAGTTATCTCTTTAATAGGAATAATTCTATATATTACCTTTAGATTTAAATTTAGTTATGGTATTTCATCAGTTATCTGTTTAGTACATGATGCCTTAATGATGGTTGCAAGTGTTATCCTTTTAAGAGTAGAAGTAAATTCAATGTTTATTGCAGCGGTACTTGCCATTATTGGATATTCTATAAATAATACAATAGTTGTCTTTGATAGAGTAAGAGAAAATTTAAGAAAGAAAGATAAAGAAAACCTTAATAAAGAAGAACTTAAAGATGTAGTTAATATAAGTATTAAAGAAACTATGGCAAGAAGTATTTATACATCATTAACTACCTTACTTCCAGTAATTGCTTTACTTGTTATGGGAAGTAGAGAAATATTAACCTTTAATGTAGCGATGATAGTAGGATTAATCGCTGGTACTTATTCATCATTATTACTTGCAGGCTGGCTTTATGTGTTCTTTGCAAGTAAGAAGAAAAATAACAATAAAAAGAAAAAAGTAGTTAAAGAAGTTAGTGAGAAAACTATTAAAGGTATAAATGATTAAAGTTAAGTAAAGGGGTGAAAGACGTGAAAAAAGATACTATTACAATAGATGATTTAATGGATAAAGTAGACTCCTATATAAAAGACCCTAAAGAGCGAGAAAAGATACTTGATGCTTATTACTATGCTAAAGAAAAACATGCTGGACAGTATCGTAAGAGTGGGGAGGAATATATTATTCATCCCCTTAATGTTGCCATGATACTTACTTCAATTTATTCAGATAGTGAGTGTTTAGTAGCTGCCCTTCTTCATGATGTAATAGAAGACTGTGATGTAGATATAGATGAGTTTAAAGAAAAGTTTGGTCTTACTGTCTATAAACTAGTAGATGGAGTTACTAAGTTAGGTAGGCTTCACTTTTCTACTGATAATGAATACTTAGTAGAATACTATAAAAAGATAATTGTTGGAATGAGTGAAGATGTTAGAGTTATTATTGTAAAACTTGCAGATAGACTTCATAATATGAGAACTCTTTGGGCAACACCAGTTGAAAAACAAAAGAAAAAATCTAAAGAAGTCCTTGAAATCTTTGCACCTTTAGCTCACCACTTAGGTATTCATAAAATTAAAAGTGAACTAGAAGACTTATCGCTTCGTTATTTAAAACCAACTGTATTCTATGATATTGCTGATAAACTTAATAAAACAAAAGCAGAACGAGATACAACTGTTTATGAGATGCAAGAAGAAGTAACAGAACTATTAAATGAACATCATATACCTCATCAGATAAAGGGACGTGCTAAGAGTATTTATAGTATCTATAATAAACTTGATAAAGGTAAGAAGTTTAGTGATATCTATGATTTACTGGCTTTAAGAGTTTTAGTAGATACTGAACAAGACTGTTATCTTGCTCTTGGTCTAATCCATTCTAAATTTAGACCACTGCCTAAACGTTTTAAAGACTATATCGCTATGCCTAAACCTAATATGTATCAGTCACTACATACAACTGTCTTTGGTATTGATGGTTATCTATTTGAAATACAAATTAGAACTTATGAGATGGATGAAGTTGCCGAAAATGGTATCGCTTCCCACTGGGCTTATAAAGAAAATGGTGGTAGTAATAAAACGGCTAATCTTCAGTCTTTAACTACCCAAAAGCTTCAATTCTTTAAAGAGATAATGGAGTTAGAAAACGATAAGATGAGTAGTGAAGACTTTGTAAGTTCCGTTAAAGATGAAGTTTTAAATAATAATATCTATGTTTTTACTCCTAAAGGAGATGTCTTTGAACTACCTAAAGGAGCGACTCCTTTAGACTTTGCATATAAAGTTCATAGTAAAGTAGGGGAGACTACAGTTGGGGCTTTTGTTAATGGAAATATTGTTCCTTTGGATTATGAGTTAAAGAGTAATGATATAGTTAAAATAAATACTAATAAAAGTGCCCATCCTTCAAAAGAGTGGTTAAATATCGTTAAAACTACAGGGGCTCGTAATAAGATTAAGAGTTACTTTAGTAAGAATGAAAAAGAAGTTCTAGTAGAACGAGGTAAAGAATTCTTAGAAAAAGAGTTAAGGAAAAGAAAAATCCCTATTAATGAGTTTTATAGTGATGAGAAGATTAAAGAAGTGTATAAAACTCTAAAAATAGATAATCTTGATGACTTATACTATGATATAGGTAGTGGTAAACATACTCCTAATAATGTTATTAATATAAATTATGAGAAAAAAGAAGAAGAGAAGCCTAAACTACTTAAAAATATTGTCAAAATAAATGATAGTGCTTCTGACATAATAGTTGATGGAATAGACAAAATAAAAGTAAGTATTGCATCATGCTGTAAACCAGTTCATGGTGATGATATAGTTGGTTATATTACAAGAGGTAATGGTATTACTATCCATAGAAGTGCTTGCCGTAATTTAGCAAGTATGGATGATAGATGTATTAAAGTAAGTTGGGATGATAAACCTACTAATAAGTATTATAGTGACTTAATTATTAGAACAGATACCCTAGATAATAAACTAGTTGATATTACTAGTACGGTTAGTAAAGATAATGCTTCTATTACTAGTATTAAAACAGTAAATAGAGATGAATATGCTACTTATGAGATGGAAGTAGTAGTTAGAGATTTAGAACACTTAAATAAATTAATACTAGATTTAAATAATTTACCATATATTACAAGTGTAGAAAGGTTGATATCATGAGAGTCTTAGTCCAAAGATGTAGTAATGCTAAATGTGTTGTTAAAGGTAAAAATATTAGTGAAATAGATGATGGTTTAATGTTACTTGTTGGTTTTACTGATACAGATAATAAAGATACTGTTTTATGGATGGTAAAAAAGATTCTTAATCTTAGAATATTTCCTGATAGTAATGGTGTAATGAACTTATCTATCTTAGATACTAAAGGCTCTATTTTATCGATATCTCAGTTTACTTTATATGCTGATACATCTAAAGGTAATAGACCTAGTTATATTAAAGCGATGGGCGGAGAGAAAGCAAAGTTACTTTATGAATACTTTAATAAAGCGTTAAGTAGTTATGTTCCTACAAAGAGTGGAGTATTTGGGGCAGATATGGAGATTAGTCTAACTAATATGGGACCTACTACAATTATGTTGGAGAGATAATTATGTATAAAAATAAAATAAATTATAAATTATTAAATTTTTTAATCCTTATGGGACTTTTGTATATTATAGTTACTAATATAGGTACTTGGTTTAATATCTTTTCCTCTATTATTAGTATCTGTATGCCTTTTATCATAGCCTTTGCTATTTCTTATGCCCTTAATCCTATAGTAAGAAAACTAGTAGAAAAAGGGGTTAGAAAATCTCTTGCTGTTACTATTGTGGTTGTTGCTGTCTCTGCTATTATCATCGCTTTATTAGTTATAACCTTACCACTTCTATATAATCAACTTGTGATGTTTGCTACTAACTTTGGTAAAGTAATAGAAGATGTAGGAGATAAATTTAATATTAATCTAGACTTTATAACTGATAGTAGTGAAGGTTATTTAAATGATATTATTACTAGTTTAGGTAACTTTCTAAAAGATGGTTCTATTGATATAGTAGGTAAAACGGCATCATTTTTAGGTAAAGTAGTAATCTGTTATGTTGTTTCTATTTATTTCCTTGCTTATATGGATAAGATAAGAGAGGTAGTGGCAAACTTCTTAAAACAAGCGAAATATAAGTATTATCGTTATGTTAAAGCTTTAGATACAGAGCTTAGTAACTATTTAAAAGGCCTTTTAACCTTTATGGTTATTCAGTTCTTTGAATATTCTCTTGTCTTTTTAATAGTAGGACATCCTAACTGGTTCTTATTTGGAGTTCTAGCTTCCCTTACTACCGTTATTCCTTATTTTGGAGGACTTATTACCAACTTACTTGCCCTTTTAACAGCATCAGTCATAAGTCCATCATTATTTATCGCCACCTTAGTAATCTGTTTAATATTCCCTCAGTTAGATGGTTATGTTATATCTCCTAGAGTCTATGGTAAGACAAATAATGTAAACCCATTAATTACGATTATGATGGTATCAATTGGAGGTACAGTAGGAGGACCTCTTGGTATAATTATCGCTTTACCAGTATATATATTAATATCAGCAAGTTATAGATTCTTTAAAAATGATATCAAAAAAGGCGTTAAAAAAGTTAAAGCCGAGATA
This sequence comes from Candidatus Onthousia excrementipullorum, assembly GCA_018712385.1. GTDB lineage: Bacteria > Bacillota_I > Bacilli_A > RF39 > UBA660 > Onthousia > Onthousia excrementipullorum. The sequence goes on from DVHC01000069.1 coordinate 8,318, forward strand.
AGTTAAGTAAGTGTCAAGTAGTCCTGTAAACTTGATAAAGTGCTAGATTTGTGGTAGAATTATATATGCTTATGAAAAAGCGAAAAAAGAAAGTGGTGGTTGGACGCTATTATGAGGACTTTTTATCCAAGTGAGGAGTTTAATAATATAATAATGCCAATTGTAAGTAATAGTGAGTATCAAAAGACAAAGAATTGTGTCCATCATGGCATGGATAGATATTCGCATATGATGAGAGTTGCTTACTATTCATATAAAGTAACTAAGTTTTGTCATTTAGACTATAGAAGTACAACAAGAGGAGCGGTTTTACATGATTTCTTTTTAGATGAATACGATGAGAAAAGAGCTCATATGTTAGTAAATCATCCTAAAATTGCTTTAGAAAACTCTAATAAGTATTTTGATTTAAATGACTTAGAGCAAGATATAATTAAAGCTCATATGTTTCCTGTAGGTAAGACACTTCCTAGATATTTAGAAAGTTGGATAGTCAATGTTGTTGATGATATCGCTTGTTTCTATGAAAGAAGTTATGTCTTAAAGGAAAATATGTCTCTTGCTTGTAGTATGGTTATTTTATTATTCATGGTATTTTTCAAGAGATGGTGATGCTATGAACATAAAAGAGTTGTTAGATGGTAATGTTAATAATATATCAATAGATGAAGAATTTACTATTCCTAAAGAAGAATATGCTAATACTGATATAATAGATTTAGCGAAAGTTAAAGTAAAAGGTAATCTAACATATCCTGATGTTGATGATTTATTATTAGAAGTAGATTGTTCTTCTACAATGAAATTAAATGATTCTGTTAGTTTAGAGCCAGTAAATTATCCTTTTTCCTTTAAAATAAGCGAAAATGTATCTGATTTCTTAGAAAAAGATCAATTTACTCTTGATATTATTAGCATTTTATGGGAAAATATAGTACTAGAGATCCCTATTCGCTATAGCGAAGTCACTAATTATGATGAATATAAAGGGGATGGATGGAGAGTTATTAGTGAAGATGAGAAAAAGGTAAATACTAATAATCCCTTTAAAGATTTATTAAAAGAAATAGAGAAGGAGTGATAATAATGTTAAAGTTAGATATTCAAATGTTTGCAGTTCCTTTTAGAAAGGTATCTAAAACAAGAAAAAGAATGAGAAGAAGTCATAACGCAATTGACGTACCAGGAATGGTTAAATGTCCTAACTGTGGGGAAATGATTAAAGCTCATCGTGTTTGTCCTAAATGTGGAAGTTATAAAGGAAAAACAGTTGTTGATATGACAGAGAAAGAAGAGGCTTAATAAAGTCTTTTTTTGTTGTTATTTTTCTTCTTTTGTGATAGTATAAAGAAACAGAAAAGAGGAAGAGTTATGAAAGTAATTAGAGATGAAGATAAAAAGAGTAATAAGTATATAATGAGGTTTGAAGTAGAAAAAGGAAAACGAGATAAGTATACAGAGGATGAAAGTAATGTAATGATTAAAAGGACTACAGAAGACTATAATAATTTAGTAGTTTATATGGCAGATGGTTCTAAACCAAGATATTCTAATATAGAAGAGAATAAGGTAAGGTTATTAGGATTAAGACATCATCAATTTTTAAAGAATAAAGAGAAGTTAAAGAATTTGAAAGACTATAAAACTATCTTTAATGTTGTCTTTGGCGGAATTGCAGGTATTATTGTAGGTGTGACTTATATGGCTACTAGTTCAATTACAATTATTTTGCAGTGTTCTGCTATTGCTTTTGTTTTAGCATATACTTCTGCTCTTATAGTTAATAAAGTAATAAATAGTAAAATAAATGATATAAATAAATATGCTTTATTTTTCGAAAATGAAGATATATTTAAAGATGTAGATTTAGATGATTCTAATATTTTAGAAAGAGTTAAAAGCAAAGATAAAGCAATAATTGCAGAAATAAAACAAGAAAAAGATAAAGAGAATGAAAAAATATATTTCGATAATAATAGTATTGATGGCCTATCTTTAGATGCTTTAAGAAAGATAAAAGCTAATATAGAAAGAGAAAATTATTTAGGGTTAGTTAGGACTGATGAGGAAACTAAAGGTAATATTGAATCTAAAGGCAAGTCATATGTAAAAAAATAAAATTTGTTGGAATTTTGAAAATTGACTTAAAAAGAGGAGTCAATTTTTTATTTTCTCTAGAGGAATTTTCAAAATCAAAGGTAGTAAATACCTCCAATTACTAATTTTCGTAAATTGCAATGTATTTTAACTTATGCTAGAGTGTAAGCATCTGCAGATAAATTATTATTTTTGGAGGTAAAAATATTATGAAACAAGGAAAAAACAAAGAAATTAAAGAAAATAGTGAAAAGAAATTTATTAGTCTTTTGTCCGATACTACCTTTAAACATTTCTTTAAAATAGAAGACTATAAAGAATTCTTTAATACTATAATAAAACCATATACTAATATGGATATTAGTGAGTTTAGATT
>DVHC01000070.1 GCA_018712385.1 Candidatus Onthousia excrementipullorum
AAATTTAATTTTAGAAAACCAAAAAAACTAGATTTCATTTTAAGAATTTTTATACTTAAAATTATCTAGTTTTTTCTATTTCCTTTAATTACAATAATTTTTTACTGAAATTTAGTTTTGAAATCAACTAACGATACTAATCTTTAACAACTATTTAGCAGCATTTATTTGACTCATTACTTCATCAGCAAAGTTCTCTTCTTTTTTCTCAATACCTTCACCAACAGCATAACGAATCATTGATACAATAGAACCTCCATTATTCTTAACATAATCTCCTACTGTAACATTAGAATCTTTAATAAATGCTTGTTCTTCTAAACAAATCTCTTTATAGAATTTATTTAATCTACCAGTAACCATTTTTTCAGCTATTTCTGCAGGTTTACCTTCATTCATAACTTGTTCTTTAATTACTTTAGATTCATGTTCTACCATATCACTTGGAACACTATCTCTATCTACACAAACAGGAGCCATAGCTGCAACATGCATTGCTACATCTTTTGCTACTTCTTCTGTAGTATTATCAAGTACTACTAAAGCTCCAATCTTACCTCCCATATGTAAGTAACTTCCAAATACTTGACTATCAGTTTTCTCTACTAATTCACATCTTCTAAAAGATATTTTTTCTCCTATTTTAGCAGTTAAATTAACAAGTTTAGCTTCTACAGTCTCCCCATTATCATCAAAAGCTAGCACATCTTCTCTAGTCTTTAAATCATTATTGATAATAGTAGTAGCTAAATAATCTACAAAGTTAGTAAACTCTTCATTCTTAGCCACAAAGTCAGTCTCAGAATTAACTTCTAATATAACTGCTTTATTATCTTTAACTTCTATTTTACATAAACCTTCTGCAGCAACTCTTGACTCTTTCTTAGCAGCTTTACTAATTCCTTTTTCTCTTAACCAATCAACTGCCTCATCCATATTACCATTACAAGCTTCTAAGGCTTTCTTACAATCAAGCATTCCTGCTCCAGTCTTATCTCTTAATTCTTTTACATCACTTGCTTTAAACATAATTTATTCATCCTTTCTTTAATTTATACAAAAGGAAGGAGATTCCCTCCCTCCTCACCTTTTTTACTTAGATAAAGCTTCTATAATTTCAGCTTTCTTTAATCCAGTAGTAGAAATATTTTTAGATTTAGCTATTTCTTTAAGTTCAGCAACTGTCATTTTACTATAATCTACAGCCTCTTCTTTAGTAGCTTCTTTCTTTTCTTCTACTACTTCTTTTTTCTCTTCAGCTTTAACTTCTTTAACTTCTTTTACTTCCTTTTTATTTTCTTTTCTAACTTCCTTTTTAGCTTCTTTCTTTTCTTTTTTATCTTTCTTAGCTTTATCTTCTTCACTAATATAATCAATTACTTCATTACCATTAACTTCTGCAATTGCATTAGTTAAAGCTCCAATAAGTAATTTAACACTTCTTACAGCATCATCATTACCAGGAATAACATAATCAACCATATCTGGGTCACAGTTTGTATCAACTACACCAAATACAGGAATATTTAAGATTCTAGCTTCTTTAATAGCAATCTCTTCTTTCTTAGGATCAACTATAACTAAAGCTTGAGGAAGTTTCTTCATATCTCTAATTCCTCTTAAGTTCTTATTAAGTTTTTCATACTCTTTCTTAAGACCAATAACTTCTTTTTTAGGTAATAAATCGAATGTTCCATCTTGTTCCATCTTTTCGATTTCTTCCATTCTTCTAACTCTTGATCTAATAGTTCTAAAGTTAGTTAATGTACCACCTAACCATCTTTCATTAACGAAGTACATATTAGTTCTAGTAGCAGACTCTTCAGCTGCTTCTTGAGCTTGCTTCTTAGTTCCAACAAATAGAACTTTTCCTCCATCTTCTACTATTGTCTTTAAAGCTTCATATGCTTTATCTAAACATTTAGATGTTTTTTGTAAATCGATAATATAAATATCATCTCTAGTTGTATAGATGTATTCTCCCATCTTAGGATTCCATCTTCTTTTTTGATGTCCAAAATGAACACCAGCTTCTAATAAATAATTCATTGATACTACGCTCATATTTTAATCTCCTTTTCGTTTTTTATCTTCTATTTTGTTCTAAAAATTATCACTGTTTAATCTAACACAGCACTAGATAATCAAATTCCAAAATATGTTTATTTTTCTAAAGCTGCAATTATATCAGCTTTTTTCATACCTGTAGTTGCAATACCTTTTTCTTTAGCAACCTCTTTAAGTTCTGCAACTGTCATTTTACTATAGTCTTTAACTTCAGTTTTCTCTTCTTTTTTAGTCTCTTTCTTAGCAGTTTCTTTCTTAGTTGTAGCTTTCTTCTCAGTAGTCTTTACTTCTTCTTTAGTACTACTACTCTTAACAGTTACCTCATTAGTAGATTTAACTTCATTTACTTTTATTTTACCTTCTTTACCTTTTTTAGCTACTTCAACTAATTCAGTAAATGCTTTAGGATCATTAATAGCAATCTCACTTAACATTTTACGGTTAACTTCAACGCCTGCTTTATTTAATCCTTCTATAAATCTAGAATAACTAATACCATTTTCTCTACATGCTGCATTAATTCTAGTTATCCATAATTTTCTAAATTCTCTTTTCTTTTGCTTTCTATCTCTAAAAGCATATTGACCAGAATGCATTAATTGTTCTTTAGCACTCTTATAAAGTCTATGTTTACTACCAAAGTATCCTTTAGCTTGTTTTAATACTTTCTTATGACGAGCTTTTGTAACTGCTCCATTCTTAACTCTTGCCATCTTTACATCCTCCTTCTTTTATTAAATAATGTTCTTTAAACGATTTTGATCTGCTTTAGATAAGCTAGATGCACTTCTTTTCTTTCTATTAACTTTTCTTGACTTATATCCAGTATTATGTCTACTTCCTGGATGTCCTATTTTATAGTCATTTTTTCTTTTCTTAAATACTTTCTTACTACCTTTATGTGTTTTTAATTTAGGCATTATAATTCCTCCTTCTACTTATCTTTCTTTGGTACTAAAAACATTGTCATAGTACGACCATCTAACTTTGGATGTTGATCAATTGTTGCATAATCTAGAGTCCTATTAGCAAATTTTTCTAATACTTCTTTACCAAGTTCAGTATGAGCCATTTGACGTCCTTTAAATCTAATTGTAAGTTTAATCTTATCACCTTTTTGTAAGTACTTAATGACATTTCTAAGTTTAGTCTCAAAGTCTCCTACATCAATAACAGGAGATAATCTAAACTCTTTTAACTCAGCTTGACTTGCTCTTTGTTTTTTCAAAGCCTCTTTTTCTTTCTTCTGTCTTTCGTAACGGTATTTATTATAATCCATTACTTTACAAACAGGCGGATTTCCATTAGGATTCATTAAAACTAAATCTAAATTAGCATACTTTGCTAGAGTTCTAGCATCTTCTATAGATTTAATTCCAACTTGTTCTCCATTAGGACCAATAACTAATACTTCTTTAGCTCTTATTTGCTCATTAATTAATTGACTCTTATTATCTTTTGCTATAATTAACACCTCCATAAATTAAGAAAAGTGGATATATTAATACCCACTTAAAAACCAAAATAATACTATATTATTATATCTAATCTTGGCTTTTTACCTATTGACTCGCTTATCAATCAGGTGGTGGGGTATCCCATCTCTTTCCTTTTCTTCAAGTATTGTATGCTAAAAATCTAGGTTTGTCAACAATTTTAATCAAAAAATATTGATTTTTTTAGAGTTTTAGTTTATTATAAAGTCACTACAAAAAATATTTTGTATAATTTAATTGTAGTTTTGATATAATATTAATGTAGATAATATTATATCTACAATCTTGGTCTGTTATTTATAATGGATCAAACCCGTGTTGGCACCATGTGCCGCTTAAAAAGGTAACCTTTATGGTTGCTTTTTTAATTACTATATACAAAAACTAGAGTTTGCTCTCTAGTTTCTTTTTTAAGTTCCTGTTATGGTCGGAATCACCGCTTTTTTAAGTTCCTGTTATAGTCGGAATCACTGCTTTTTTAAGTTCCTGTTATGGTCGGAATCACCAGCTTTTTTAACAACACATAATCACTTATGTAGCTATAATGTAACATCTAATAAGGGCTTTGTCAAGAACACCATTTAACTACTAAGACTCTTAACTTCTTTTCTCTCCTTAGCTTTCTCTAAAAAACACGCAAATATCTTCTTAGAGTTAACATCATCACTAATGGTTATCTCTGGATGCCACTGTACTCCTAAACAAAAGTCATAATCTTTAAGTTCAACCGCTTCTATAACTCCATCAGAACTCTTAGCAACTACATTACACTCTTTAGTATAATCTACACATCTTAAGTGATGAGAGTTAACCATTATCTCTTCACTACCTAATATCTTATATAAAAGACTATTTTTATCTATCTTAACAGTATGAGCTGGAGAGACATAATCTTCTTTATAGTGTAGTTCTTTATTAGGAACATCTAAAAGTTTAAAGTTATCTATTTTGTAGTTAGCAATCATCTGCATACCTAAACAAACACCAAGTATAGGAATATTTCTTTTAAGACAAAAATGTAAGACATAATAATCATACTTAGTAATCTTATCTCCACCAGGAATAAATAAGCCATCTAACTTTTCTATCTGATATAAAATCATTTCTTGTTCCATACCCGTTAAATCAGGTGCTTCACTACTCTTAGTAGTAAAATAATCTATATCTTGAGGAGGTGTTAACATAATAGGTACACCCCCTGCTTTAATAATCGCTCTTCTTGTACTTTCCATACAGTACTCTACTGGTGTACCCTTTTCATTAACACCACTTCTAGTTAAAATACCAATTATAGGTCCCATTAAAATTTAATCCTCTCTTCAATATATGGAATAACTTCTTCTAGTTTTAATGTTACTTGTTCCATTGTATCTCTATCTCTAATAGTAACAGTACCATTATCTATAGTATTATCATCAACTGTTAGACTAAAAGGTGTTCCAATTGCATCTTGTCTTCTATATCTTTTACCAATAGAACCAGCTTCATCATAACTAACAGAAAACTCTTTAGATAACATTTTATAAACATCTATTGCCTTTTCACTATGTCTTTTCTTAATTAAAGGTAATATTGCAACTTTATAAGGAGCTAGATAAGGATGAAGTTTTAATACTTCTCTTTCACTACCATCTTCTAGACTCTCTTTATTATAAGCATCACAAAGAATACTAAGCATAAGTCTATCAACACCCACACTAGGTTCAATTACATAAGGAATATATTTTTCATTAGTAGTAGGATCTAAATATTCAAGACTTTCCCCAGATACTTTTTGATGGCTAGATAAATCATAATCAGTACGACTAGCAATTCCCCATAACTCTCCAAAACCAAAAGGAAAGTTATATTCAATATCAGTAGTAGCATTACTATAGTGACTTAACTCTTCTTTTTTATGATCTCTAAGTCTTAAATTATCTTTATTAATACCAAGACTTAACAAGAAGTTATAACAATACTCTTTATAGTATTTATGCCAATCTAATTCAGTCCCTGGTTTACAGAAAAACTCCAACTCCATTTGTTCAAACTCCCTTGTTCTAAAGATAAAATTACCAGGTGTTATTTCATTTCTAAAGCTCTTACCAATTTGTCCAATTCCAAAAGGAATCTTAAGTCTCATACTCCTCCATACATTTAAAAAGTCAACAAATATACCTTGAGCAGTTTCAGGTCTTAAATAGATTGTACTCTTACTATCTTCAGTAACACCTTGAAAAGTCTTAAACATTAAATTAAACTCTCTAATATCAGTATAGTCCATCGCTCCACAGTTAGGACAAACTATATTATGATCTTTAATATATTTCATCAACTCTTCATGGTTCATTCCACCAGCATCTTCTACTCCATCAGCTTCCACCAATTTATCTGCTCTATGTCTTGTCTTACATTTCTTACAATCTATTAAAGGATCAGAGAAAGTTGCTAAATGTCCACTCGCTTCCCATACCTTAGGATTCATTAAAATAGCAGAATCTAATCCTACATTATTAATATCCTCTTGAACAAACTTCTTTAACCAAGCACTTTTAATATTGTTCTTTAAAAGCATACCAACAGGACCATAATCCCAAGTATTAGCAAGTCCTCCATATATTTCACTTCCCTGAAATATTATTCCATATTGTTTACAATAATTAACTAAATCTTCCATCTTAATATTACTCATTATCTTACTCTGCTCCTTTCTTCAACATTATTTAATTTATTTTCTACTTTTTCTAAATGTTCTTTCAATTCCAAAGGACTTTTAACTTCTTTAAAATAATATTCTCCTTTACTAGCAAGTCCTTCTTTATATCTTCTTCTTAAATCATCTATTATTTTATCATAAACACCATCAAAATTAACAAGTACTAGTTCTTTCTTTTTATCATCAGTTTCTATCTTATTATTTAAAAAAGAACAAAATTCAGAAAGAGTACCTGTCCCTCCATCTAAGAAAATAATAACATCACTATTTTCATAAATCTTTTCAGCTCTTTCAAAAGTAGAACTAACCTCTACTTTAACATCTGCAGTAGTTCTATCAAGCTCAAGACTATTACCAACAGTTATAAGCATATTACCATTTTCCCTTAAAATTTCCTTAACATCTCTCATAGAACCAGTCTCACCTGCTCCCATAACAAATGTATATCCCATATCTGCTATTTCACTAACTGCCCTAGAGTTATTTAAACGAGACTCCATACTAGCAGTATCTCTACTTCCACACATAATTCCTACATTCATTTAATTACACCTCCGGTTATACTCCTTGTTCATACACATATTATATATATTATAATTCTAAAAGTCTAGGTAAAAATATTGATATCCCTATAATAACTGCAAATATCGCAGCAACTAAAACTGCCCCTGCCGCTGCATCTTTTGCAACTTTCGCTTTCGCTTTCTTCTCTTCAGTTACAAGGTCAACTACATTCTCCAGTGCCGTATTCATAAGTTCTAAAGAAAGAACTAAAGCAAATAGTACAAAACATACTCCCCACTCTACAAAAGTAATTTTAAAGACTATCCCTGCTATTATAACAAGTATCATTACAAGAAAATGAATTACCATATTTCTCTCATGTTTTAAGGTATAAAGTATTCCATTAAAACCATATGATAATGTTTTAAGTAAAGGTTTCTCTTTTTCTTTAGGTTTAAATGTCGCCTCAAAAAAGTATATCAATACCAAAAGTATTACAAGTCCTAAAATAACCCCTCCAACTACATCAGTTAAATAATGAACATTAAGTATTAATCTACTTAAACAAATCAAAACAATTAATGTAGTTAAGAATGTTGTTCCTATCACTTTGCATTCTTCTTTACATTTACTTCTTCTTAAAAGATATATTAAGAATCCATAATAAGTAGTCGCAATTAAACTATGACCACTAGGAAAACTATAACTAGAAAGTATTTCACTTCCAATCAAGGGTCTTTCTCTTAAAAAGATATTCTTACTTAATATAATTATACCAGCACTAATTAAGGTATTAATTATCACAAATATTCTCTGATGATTAGTATTAAGTAAAAATATCAAAATTAAAGTAATAATAATTATCGCTTGACTAGATGCTAGTGATGTTACGACATTAGAACACACTGTTAAAAACTCTACATTACTAGTAGATAACACATTATAGATATTATAATCCATCGCTCCTGTTATATCTAAAAGTACACAAATAGTTAGAATAACAAATAAACTTAAAAGAATTATTATTTTCCTCTTCATAAACTATCACTACCTTATTTTAATTTTATCACATTCTTTAACATTTTTTTACTATTTAAATAAATTCCTGTATATCTATCATAATAATCTTCTAAAAATTTATTTATTTCTTCATTAACTTTAGGATTAACATCTATCTTTGTAATTTTCTCTAAATCAACATAATAATACATCTGTAATAGTTTAATCGCTTTATCACTATAATATCCTTCATTTTGATAACAATCTTTACAAATAAATCCTCCTGCTGTTGGACTTAAACTAACTATATTAGTAGTTTTTCCACAGACTGCACAACCTGTAACTACAGGACTTACTCCTAAAAAATCTAAATATTTAAGTTCTAATATATTAGTAACAACAGAAGGATTAAGACCACTCTCAATTTTTTCTAAAGCGCTAACTATCAAAGATAAGATATTACTATCTTTAGATTGTTTAACTACCTGTCTTGTAAGGTCTAATAAATATGATGCATACACAACATTTTCTAAATTCATAATAGTCTTAGGATAATCACTAATAACATCAATACTGATTAAGGTAGATAAACCATTCTCTTTATAATAGAAATGAAATGTTCCATACACTAACTTTCTAGAAGCACCTCTAAGTTTACTTTTTAAGTTTCGACACCCTTTAGATATAATCCCAATAAGACCATATTCACTAGTCAAAACATTTAATATTTTACTAGAATCACTATAATTAGTCTCGTTTAGAACTAGTCCCTTCACGTCCACTATCTTCATTATCAACACTACCTTCACTTTCTTTTATAGACTTTGCTAAAAGAAAATATCTAATATCTCCAGTTTTCTTAAATAAATTCCAAACTTTTTCATAATTATTCATATTATCACCTATTAATATAATGATTAATAAGTAAGTTTTTTATTCATCTTTACTATCAATTCCTAGTTCTATTAAATATTTCTCTTTATCACGCCAATTTTCTATTACTTTAACATGTGTCTCTAAAAATACTTTCTTACCTAAAAACTCTTCCATATCATTACGAGCTAAAATGCCTATACGTTTTAACATATTACCATTCTTACCAATAATAATTTTCTTTAAGCTCTCTTTATCAACAACTATCAACACTTGTATATGTACTAAGTCATCATATTCTTCAAAATTCTCCACGTAACAAGTAACACTATGAGGAATCTCTTGTTTAGTTAGCATCATTATTTTCTCACGAACAAATTCCCCCATAATAAACTTAACTGAGACATTAGTAAGTTCATCATTTGTAAATATCGCTTCATCAAGTGGTAAATATTTTTTAAGTGTTTTAATTAAATCATCTATCGCTTTCTTCTTTAAAGCAGATATTGGAATAATCTCATCAAAGTCATACAAACTTTTCGCTTCATCTATTACTTTAAGCAGTTTTTCACTTCCTACTTTATCTATTTTATTTAAGATTAAGAAAACTTTAGCATCTTTATTCTCTTTAATTTTATTTAAAACAAACTTATCTCCTTTACCTATTCCACTATTAACATCTATAAGTAATAAAATAATATCAGCATTATCTATATTCTGATAAGCTTTTTTATTCAAAACACTACCAAGTTTATTCATAGGTTTATGAATACCTGGAGTATCTATAAAGACAATCTGTGCTTCATCATCTTGATAAATTCCTTCTATAATATTTCTTGTTGTTCCTGCTTTATCTGTAGTAATAGCAAGTTTCATATTAAGTATTGCATTTAATAATGTACTCTTACCTACATTAGGTCTCCCCATTATTGATACAACTCCACACTTCATAAAAGTTTCCTCCTTTATTTATATATTTAACAATTCACTAATATCATTTATTTTATAATCAAAACCCTCGACCTTGCCAAAGCCATACGCTGCATATACAAAAGGAATACCTGCATAATTACTTGCTTCCATATCACCTTTAGTATCTCCAACATATATAGGATTTTTCAAATTATTACGTTCTATAACAAGCTTAATATTATCTCCTTTACTTAAAAGAGTATTCCCATAACTCTCATAATCACTAAAATAATCTTTAAGTCCACTTGTATTTAAAAAAGATTCAATATATCCTTTAACACAATTACTAACAATATATAACTTATATTTTTTACTTAGCTTTATAATAGTATCTCTAGTATTAGGATACAATGTTCCTCCTTCTTTTAACAAATTATCTACATTTTTATTAAAAGCTTCATTAGCATACTCTTCCCCTTTTTCTCTTGGAAGATATCCATAATATATATTAACAATCTCATCTGATGTTTTACCCATTGCCGATTCAATTTGTTCCTTTGTAACGTCTCTAGTAATATCACTATGTTCTTCTTTTACAAAGCTAGTCGCTTTAAGACAACTATCAACAGTATTCCACAAAGTACCATCTAAATCAAATATTATTGCATCTATTTCTTTATTTTTCATGCTATCACTCTTTTCAAAAGTTTTATTATTTTTCTTCTTTACTCATTTCTTCTAACAACAAATCAAAATCAGATTTATATAACTTATCTTGTTTAACTCTATATTTTTCATATTCACATAATGCTTTATCACAAGCTATTTCGTGAGAAATTTTACCCGCATCTTTTAAAATATCTCTATCATCTGCAAGTAAAAACTTATCTATTCTCTTAGCCCAATCTTCCATCGTCATGGGAATATTTCTCTTAGCCCTTGCCTCTGCTAAATCCAAAAAAGCACTAACTATTCTTTCTAAATCATCCATTTCCTCTTTAGTTAAATAATTTTTGGCAATAACAACATCAGTTTCTAATATTTTACCATTAGGTGAATTCTTCCAAGATGTTAATCCCATATTATCTTTATCAGCATCAGCTCTATTATAAATTATTTCTGCTGCTGTCTGTTTAGAAACAGCATAATGCATTTTATTTTGTACTTTCTTAAAGAATTTAATCGTCGTTGGTGATTTAGGATCATAGTCAATACTAGTAGCATAGATATCTGTTATTTTTTGATAGAATCTTCTTTCAGAAAGTCTAATCTCTCTAATCTCTGCAAGTAATGAATCAAAATAATCTTCATCAAAAAAAGTACCATTTTCCATTCTCTTTTTATCAATTATATACCCCTTTTTTGAAAACTCTTTCAAAACATTAGTAGCCCATCTTCTAAACTGAATTGCCCTATCAGAATTAACTCTATAACCAACTGAAATAACAACATCTAAATTGTAATAGTTTACTTTTCTTTCTACCTCTCGATTTCCTTCTTTTTGAACTAGTGCAAAAATTGCACTAGTTGACTTTTCTTCAAGTTCCAAATCAGCATAAATATTTTTCAAATGCTTTGTTATAACAGTTCTATCGACATCATATAAATCAGCAATACCTTTTTGTGTTAACCACAAGTCTCCTTCCTCGAATCTAACTTGAATACCTTCACTATGACTTTGCCTTTCAAAAATCAAAAACTCAGCACTGCTGCTTCTAACAACTAAATTTTTCTCCAAGAGTATCTCCTCCTAACTTATTATTAAATTTTACTATTCATTATTATGATATACCATCTCTTAAAAAGTTTTTTCAAAATTTAGAAAAAACTTCAATACTCTTAGATTTATAATTATTAAAATAATTCCATAATTCTAGGTATAAAAATCATCAAAGCTATAATTGCACTAGTAACACTAAGTACAAACTCTGCCGCTGATGCTGTATCTTTAGCAACTTTAGCAAGAGGATGAAACTCTTTAGTAACAAGGTCAACTGTACTTTCTATCGCTGTATTTATAAGTTCAACTACTAAAGTTAACCCAATAATTGCAATTATAATTAACCACTGTGTCAAAGATATTTTAAGTAAAAAACTTAATAATAACAAAATAACCGTACATACTAAATGAATATATACACTTTGTTCATTTTTATATGTAACCTTTAATCCATTCCAAGAATTCTTAACACTAGCAAAAATCCTCTTAATACCAAAACTTTTATTATTTCTATCTGGTGATGCCATATGCCTTTAAAACCTCCTCTTGTTTTTTAAACATAACTTCTGCCTCTTCTTCAGTCTCATGATCATAACCTAACAAATGATAAAGCCCATGAACTGCTAAAAAACATAGTTCCCTCTCCAAAGAATGTCCATACTCCTTCGCTTGTTCCTTCGCTTTATCTAAACAAATATAAATATCTCCCAATAATCTTGTTCCATCAGGAATAACCATACTCTTCTCATCTTCTAGAGCAAAACTAATAACATCAGTTACCCTATCAATCCCCCTATATTCTTTATTTAATTTATGAATATAAGAGTTATCTACAATTATTATACTACAACTTGCCTTTTTTAATCTTTCAATTTCGAAAGCCTTATTAATAACCTTTTCTATTATCTCCTCATAAGGAAACTCTTCATCTGTCTCATTATAGATAGTAACCTCATTCAAATTAAACACCAGTCCTTTCTAATGCCTATAATATATCATAAAAAAAGAAGTTTTTAAAGTAATGTTATTAATCCCACTAAAAGAATAATAGACACTAAATTCAAAAACCACTCTCTTTGTAATACCCTAGGACACATATCCCCTATCTTCAAAATAACAATATATAAATAATGACCTAATATTCCTCCTACTATATTTAACAAAATATCATCTATATCAAAAACTCTACCTATCATTAACTGAGTAGACTCAATTGTTAAAGATGCCACTGCTGTTAGTATGAATATTGGCAATAATTTTTTTTCTTTTAAAAAGTAACTAGTAAAGAAACCATATGGTAAGAACATAATAATATTACCCAAAACATTCTTTAAAAATAATCTACTTCCTAAATCATATCTAAACATCTCTCTAAAAGGAATTAAATTATTACTAGAAATATTATTATTATCTTGAAAAGTAACTACTTGGAACAAACATAGTATATAAATGATAAATGATAAAGCAATCAATTCTTTATAAAAACAAAACTCTCTTTTATTTTTAACTATATCAGCAACTCTTAAAGTAATTGCAACCACTACTGATATTATTATCATTGGTAGACTAAATTCAAAAACATTACCAATAGTACGACTTAAACTTGTAAACATTTATATCACTTTCCCTCTTCTAGTTACTTTCTTCTTCCAATTTCTTATTTTCTTCTTCAATATTAAAGTCTTTTAAAGATTTATAACTAGTAATATCTTCTTCTACTTTAAAAAAGATTTCTATATCTATTCTATCAGTATTTTCCTCTCTTTTCAAAACTTTTTCAGAAAGTATTTTAATATCATTGCCTAATTTATTTTTTAACTTCTCCACTGCTAATGGTTTTATGTTCTCTTCATAATTTTCACTAAAGTCTATATCAGTAGTCTTAACCTCTTCTTTTTTCGTTAAATTAATACTAATAGGTAACAAAGGATGTTTATAAAGAATTTTTTTTGTATCTTTTGAATGTTTATATTTTGAAAAATCTGTAATAGCAATGTCATCACTTAAAAAGCTAATTTCAAGTACATTTTTATTATTACCAGTTTTCATCTCTTCATGATAAGTAAGTGGCAAAGAAAGTGCTACTTTATACCAAATCTCTGCATATACTCTTCCTTCCGCTCTTACTTTACTAACAATATTACCATTATTTCTAATAAGACCACTTATTAAAGTATCACCTTTCTTAACATAAGCATTCTTCTTAGTAACAACTTCTCCACTCTCTGCTTCAATCTTTGTAATTAGCCCTGTTTTTTTAGCAATAATATCTCGAGGCTCTGTTTCTTTTTTAATATCATCTTTAACTCTTCTAATAAGTTTAACCTCATAACTAACACCTTTCTCTTCTATCTCTATCCACTCTAATATATCTTTTTCTTTTTTGAGTATCGCTTCTTCCATCTTCTCTTTTTCTTTATAACTTATCTTAAAATTATATTTTCTAAGTCCTAACTCTTCCAAATCCGTAAGTATTATCTCTCTTAACTCACTATCAGTATCAATTACTTTAATAGAAAAGACTATATTAGTAAGAAGATTAAAGAAAAGAAACCCAAGTAAAACAATTACTACAAAAAGCTTTCTAGTCTTAATAAAATGAACTACATTAAGAAGTCCCTTTCTTTTAACTATCTCTATTTTATAAGTAGTACTAATCTTTAAAAGATTATCATAATCTTCTTCCAAGACTTCTATTACAATAAAGTCTCTTCCTCTTTTAAGCATCTTAAAATTAATACTAAATCTAACTAATAACATTAAAAAGGTATCTATTCTCTTACCAGTTATTTTTAATATATAACTACTCATATTTAATCTCCAAGTTATCTAATCTGCCTAATATTAATAACTCCCTATCTGCTAACTTATTTAAAGAAAAATCTCTTCCTTCTAATGTTATCTTACAAGATTTAGCTTTTATAATTACTTTATTACTGCCAAGTGTTAGGATTTTAAGATAATTAGTAATATGAATTTTCTTATCATATATATCAATATGAAAATCTATAGGGTCTAAAAAGTTTCTTAAATAATTATAAGCCATAAAACTTCACCTATAGCATTTTATGTTTTTAAATGGAAAAAAAGAAAAGAAAGATTAATCTCTTTCTCCAGACTGTTGACAAAGTGGTATGTTTAATTCGAACATATCGCTTTTTGTTTGATAAATTTTAAAAATTCCCATATTTTGAAAAAAACAACCTTATTTTCGTTGGTATTTGGATTACTTTTCCATCTCCACA